>JAOFOL010000001.1 GCA_028042835.1 Opitutales bacterium
AATGATTCAATGCCTTGGCCAGAGTTATTTGACCTTCCCTTGATGCGACCTTTGCGTAAAAAGCCATCGTAATGTCTTTGCAATAAAAATGTTTCGATTTGTCTCATGGTATCCAAGACTACACCAACAATAATAAGCATACCAGTGCCTCCGAAAAATGTGGCAACATTGTAAGAAACGTTCGCAGTTTTAAATATAAAATCTGGGAAGACGGCAATAACAGTTAAAAATATAGCACCTGCTAATGTTAAGCGTGTCATTACAAAATCTAAAAATTTAGCCGTATGATCCCCAGGCCGAACGCCAGGCACATAACCACCGTTCTTTTTCAAATCATCTGCAATCTGCACTGGTTTGAACATTATAGATACCCAGAAGTAACTAAACACTAGGATAAGTCCTCCATAAACTAGGTAATAGACCCATCCCCTACTAGCGAAAACATTAGCGAGATCAATAGCCCAGTCTTGCTCAAAAGCTGCGCCAAAAGTACGGAGAAGTTGTGCCGGGAACATTAAAATAGCACTTGCAAAGATGACAGGCATAACTCCAGCATAATTAACTTTAAGGGGTAAAAATGAACTTTGTCCTCCAAAAACTTTTCGACCAACCATTCGTTTGGCATACTGAACTGGAATTTTACGCTGTGCCTGTGTCACGGCAATAATACCAGCAACAACTATTAGGAATAACCCTACCATAAGTACGCCTTTTAATATCACTAGGTTATCTCCGTCAGGCGCTAGGAAAATTAACGCATAAGCGTCCGATAATGCTTTTGGTAAATCAGCGAGGATCCCAACAGTTATCAATAAAGAAATACCGTTACCGATCCCTCTCTGTGTAATCTGCTCCCCCAACCACATGAGAATCAAAGAATCCGTGGTTAAGAAAATGATTGTATTAAATAAAAAAAGAGTCGAAGAACCTGCTATGACAATGGGTCCAAGAGGATTACCATCAAGCCCAATTTCTGCTGGATTAAAACCCTGAATTAAACTTCCCGGACTGTCTCGTAGGGCAACAGCCAAAAGTCCACCCTGGACCAGACAAATAAAAATCGTCAGGTATCGTGTATACTGAGCTATTTTTTGCCTACCAGGTTCACCCTCCTGTTGAAGTCTTGCTAAGGTAGGAAAGACTGCTCCCATAAGTTGCATTATGATGGACGCACTAATGTAAGGCATAATGCCAAGTGCAAAAAGAGCCCCATTAAGGAGTGCTCCACCAGTGAACATATTATAAAACCCTAATATATCATTTCCTTCAGATTCACTACGAGTTGATTCTCTAAGCTCGAAGAATTCTTTGATAGGTGCAGGATCTACTCCAGGAAGAGGAATATTAGCTCCAACTCTAGCGATAAATAACAAAGCTAAGGTAAAGAAAATCTTTTGCCTTAATTCAGGTATTTTTAAAGAGTTTGTAAAAGCTGATAACATGAGAAATTAGGGTAGAATTTATTATTCTGAGATAAACTCACCGCCCGAAGCTTCGATCTTGGCCTTAGCGGATGTAGAAATTAAGTCTACATTTACCTTGAATGCTTTCGTTACTTCTCCATCGCCTAAAAGTTTAATACGGGTTGCATTAGGTCTTACTAAGCCAGCAGCTTTCAAGGAATCTTTATCAACAATATCTCCGGGAATTTTTTCTAAATCTCCTAAATTTACAATAGCGCATGGCTTTCTGAATCTCGCTTGGCTGAAACCTCTTTGAGGAAGTTTTCTAAACAATGGCATCTGGCCACCCTCAAAACCGGCACGTAAGGAGTAACCAGAGCGAGAAGCGGCTCCGTTATGACCACGGCAACATGTTTTCCCGTGACCATTACCCTCACCACGACCAAGTCTTTTCTTTCCGCGATTAGGGCCTTTTGGTAAATTTGATTCAATCATAATATTTGCTTAAAATTTATTCAGAAGGGATTTCAACTGTAACGGGTGGTTGCGACACTTCATTTGTAAAAGCAGGCCCAGAAACTGTTTCGCCACGAATTTCAGAAATCTCCCTGGCAGTACGAAGTTGAAGTAGACCATCCATAGTCGCAGAAACGACTGATAAGTGGTTGTTAGAACCAAGAGATTTTGAAAGTACATTTTTCACCCCTGCTGCCTCAAGTACAGCTCGGACACCTCCTCCAGCAATAATACCAGTTCCTTGTCTTGCTGGTCTAAGCATAACTTTCCCACCATCGTGTGTACCTAAAACAGGGTGGGGGGGAGTGTCGCCAGAAATGGACACCTTTTGCATTGCTTTTTTCGCTTGGTCTGTGCCTTTACGAATAGCATCCGGGACCATTTGTGCTTTGCCATATCCGAAACCAACATTGCCAGCTTGATCTCCAACTACCACAAGGGCAGCAAAGCTAAATCTACGACCACCCTTAACTACTTTAGCACAACGATTGATATGAACAACTTTTTCAAAAAGTTCAGGTTCACCATCGTCCACTACTTCTTTTTTTGATTTCCTATGGGGTTTTCTCATCATTAAAATTTTATGTTCTTTGAACGAAGACTGTCGGCAAATATTTTAACACAGCCATGATATTTTCTTCCTGCACGATCAAACACGATAGTACTAACGCCGCTCTTCACGAGTGAATCTCCAAAATCATTACCAAGCTTTTCAGCACCAGCTAGATTGGGAAGGAGAGTCTTGTGATCCGAGGAATTTGTTGATGCCGCAGCTAATGTATGACCTTTTACATCATCGATACACTGAGCGTGTATATTTTTATTAGTAAAACGTACAGTAACTCTAGGTCTTAAAGCCGTGCCTGCAACTTTCTTTCTGATTCTCCACCTACGCTTCTGAGCAAGATTTCTTTTCTTCGATAAATTCATAATAAAATTTGACTAGCTATTAAGCTGACTTTTTACCTTCTTTTCTCCGTACATATTGTCCAACAATACGAACACCTTTACCTTTGTATGGTTCAACCGGATAGTAACTTTTGATTTCAGCAGCTAATTGACCTACCTTCTGTTTATCAGGACCTTCAACAAGAATTTTAACATTGTCAGAAACCACGACCGAAACCCCAGTAGGAATTGGGTGTTCAATCGGATGGGAATATCCTAATTCCAAATCAATCAAATTACCTTTAACAGTTGCACGAAAGCCCACGCCTTCAATCAATAAATTCTTAGTGAAATTTTTAGTTACACCTTGAACCATATTCGCGATCAACGAGCGTGTTGTACCAAAAATAGCCTTTGAATTCCGTGTTTCTATTACTTGCGAAACAGTAACAGTATTACTTTCTACATTTACATTTACTAAAGGAGAGATGTTTTGGGTAAGTTCTCCTTTGGGCCCTTTCACTAAGACCGTTCCGTTGTCAACGGTAACAGTTACGCTTGAAGGCACGTCTACGGGTAATTTTCCTATTCTACTCATTTCTAAAATAATTACTACCAAACACTACAAAGTAATTCTCCGCCTAACTTGTTTTTCCGTGCTGAACGGTCGTCCATGATACCTTTTGGTGTGCTAAGTATTGAAATACCTAAACCTCCAAGAATTCTCGGGATTTCACGATAACCGCAATAAGATCTACGGCCGGGTTTACTGACACGAGATAATCCACGAATAGCATGCTCACCTTTAACATATTTCAAATGAATTTCGAGATGCTTAACTCCTTTATCAGATTCAATTTCAGAAAAATTTCCAACAAATCCACGATCTCTAAGGATAGTAGCTATGCCTGATCTTAGATTGGAATGAGGATATTCACATGTAGTTTTTCCAGCACTTCCAGCATTTCGGATTACGGTTATAAAATCCCCTATAGTATCGTGTACAGCCATTTTTAAATAAAGTTTAAGATTGAAATTACCAAGATGCTTTGATGATGCCTGGCATTTTTCCCTGCAAAGCAAGTTCCCGGAAAGTAATTCTGGACAAGCCAAATTTTCTAATAGTTGCACGAGGCCTTCCTGTCAAAGTACAGCGATTGACTAACCTTACAGGTGAGGAGTTTTTGGGCAACTTATCTAACTTAGATTGAGCTAGGTAAAATTCTTCTTCGTTTGTTTCCGAATTTGACAAGATCTTCTTAAGTTCTGCTCTTTTAGTAGCATACCGAGCAACAAGACGCTCCCTTTTGATATTACGATGAATTACGGATTTTTTGGCCATGATAAAATAATTTAAGCTGCCGCTTGTTCTGAAGATGTTGATTTTTTTCTGAATGGTACACCAAGCAATTTAAGTAGTTCGGTACCTTCCTCGTCTGAACTAGCGGTTGTAACGATAGAAATGTCCATGCCAGTGTTTACTCTTTGTCTTTCAACATTAATTTCAGGGAATATACTATGATCAATTATTCCCAATGTATAATTACCCTGTCCGTCTAACTTCGAAGGAACACCTCTAAAATCGCGAATGTTAGGTAAAGCAATCGCAATTAATCGTAGTAGAAAATCCCACATTTGATTACCGCGCAATGTGACTTTAATACCAACTGGCATACCATGTCTGAGCTTGAAATTCGATACACTCATTTTGGCTTTAACAACGACAGGCGACTGACCTGATAAAGATGCGATATCCTTACGAAGTTCTATCACACCGTTTTTATCCATTTCAGCTCCGAATGCACTGTTGATTACAACTTTATCAACTTTAGGGACTTGGTGGATATTTGTATAACCCAATGATTTCCTAAGTGCCGGAACCACATCATTGAGATAAGTAAGTTTAAGTGCTGGTACGCTCATTATAAAGTAGTAGTTTTAGACCTTCTTAACATTGGAGTAGTGAATGGAGGCTTCACGCTCAACGATTGAACCCTGGGGATTATCTTGCGTTTTACGCTCATGTTTTTTGGTCATATTAATTCCTTCCACAAGGACTCGGTTCTTTTCGCGTAAAACTTGTAGAATTTTACCCTTACTCCCCTTATCGTCACCAGTAATAACGATGACTTCGTCTCCTTTTCTTAAATTATTTGACATATTATAAAACCTCCGGTGCTAGTGAAATAATTTTCATATATTTTTGCCTTAGTTCACGTGCAACAGGTCCGAAAATTCGGGTACCCTTTGGTGTCCCGTCATCATTCACTATAACAACTGCATTCTCATCGAATCTAAGGTAACTACCATCGACTCTACGAAGTGCCGATTTAGTACGAACTACAACAGCCCTCACTACAGTACCCTTTTTGACGGATGCTTCCGTGGAACTTTCCTTTACATGACATACAATGATGTCACCGACTGATGCAGTCTTCTTATTTTGTCCGATTCTGCGAATCATTCGAACTTTCTTAGCACCGGTATTATCAGCGACTTCTAACCTACTTAATAACTGTATCATGATGTTACAAAGTTGGGGCTTTTTCCAAAACCTCTATAACTCTCCACCTTTTCAACTTACTCATAGGCCTTGTTGCTGTAATACGGACTTTGTCTCCAATATTAGAATCGTTTTTTTCGTCGTGAACATGAACAGTTGTCTTACGGCGAATTTCTTTTTTATAAAGAGGGTGAGGAGTCTTATATTCATAAACAACTTTAATGGATTTGTCTCCAGTCTTAGACCTTACTACTCCAATAAGTTCTTTACGAGTATTCCTGATAATGTCCTGAGTCATGAAAATTAAACGTTGGATGGGGTTGCGTTATGTATTTGGTTAATCAAAGTCAAAATCCTTGCACGATCTCGGCGTAGTTCTTTGATAACATGTGGCCGTTCTACCTGACCTGTTTGTTTGCGAACTTGAAGCTTGAAAAGTTCTTCGCCTAATTCACGAAACTTTTTACTCAGTTCAGGCAGAGATAAATCCTTCAATTCAGAGATTTTCATAATAAACAATTAAAAGGAATTTTGGCGGGTTACTAAGCGACAACGAAAAGGAAGCTTTGAATCAGCAAGTCCGAGTGCTTCTCTTGCTAAACTGATCGAACAACCAGCAATTTCAAATAGAACATGACCAGGTTTGATGACTGCAACCCAATGATCAACAGGCCCCTTACCCTTACCTTGCCTTGTTTCTGCTGGCTTTTTGGTAACGGGCTTATGGGGGAATACTCGAATCCAGACTTTTCCCTTACGTTTCAAATGTCTATTGATCGCTACCCGAGCCGCTTCGATCTGATTAGATGTCATACGACCTCTAGTTAAAGATTGAATACCAAACTCACCAAAGGAGACTGTGTTTCCCCGTGAAGCTACTCCACGCACACGACCTTTGTGTACTTTTCTGTACTTAGTTCTTGATGGTAATAATTTAGGCATAGTAAATTTTGATTAGAAAAGTTTGTCTTCTTCTTTAAGGCAGATCCAGCACTTGATACCAATTATGCCATAAACGGTGTTAGCTTCCACAAGTCCGTAATCGATGTTTTCCCTCAAAGTGTGCAATGGTACACGACCCTCACGTAACTGTTCTGTACGAGCGATATCGGCACCTGCCAAACGACCAGCACATTGAATACGAATTCCTTCAGCACCCATAGACATAGTTGTTTGAACCGCCTTCTTCATAGCACGCCGAAATGCAATTCGTCTTTCAAGTTGCAAAGCGACATTTTCTGCTACTAAGGAAGCAACTAAGTCAGGTTTTTTAATCTCCTGAATTTCTAATCGAATATCTTTACCCACGGTCTTATTGAGAGTTTCTTTAAGGGAATCTAGTTCTTGTCCTTTTCTCCCAATAACAATTCCTGGTCTTGCAGTCCAAATTGTCACACGAGTTCTAGTCGATGCTCTCTCGATAACAATTCTTGGTACAGAGGCATATCGTAATTTTTTTTCCAAGAAACCACGGATCATATTATCTTCAGCCATGAACTTGGAGTAATCATTTTTATTTGCGTACCACCGAGCACTCCAGTTGCGCCTGACGCCTAATCTAAAACCAATTGGATTTACTTTCTGTCCCATAATTATACTTCGTCGCTAAGGGTTATACGGATATGACTCATGCGTTTCTTGTAAGGATGCGCAGAACCTCTGGCAGTAGGACGAAAGCGCTTTAGCGCTGGACCCTCTTCCACTATCGCTTCGCTTATGAAAAGATCATCCGCGTTTAAATTATTATTGTTTTCTGCATTTGCCATTGCTGACTGTAATGTCTTTGCTAGTAATCTTGCTGCTTTGCGTGGTATGTATTTCAGTAGCGATGCAGCTTCTCCCGCTTTACGACCAGGTAATATACGAGATACTTCCCTTGCCTTTTTAGGAGAGATTCTAGCGTACTTTGAATAAGCTTTAACTTGCATCGTAACTATTTCTGAGTGTGAGGGTTGTGAGACTTGAAAGTACGAGTCGCAGAAAATTCACCGAGTTTATGACCAACCATGTTTTCAGTAACATACACCGGAAGAAAACTCTTACCATTGTGGACGGTAAAATTTAAACCTACAAAATCAGGGGTAATAGTAGACTTTCTAGACCAAGTCTTAATAGGTTTGCGATCTCCATTGTTTTGAGCGTTGGTGACTTTTTTCATCAAGCTCGGTTCTACATAGAATCCTTTTTTAATCGATCTTGTCATGAGAAATTATTTAATTCGACGACCATTACGGCGTACAAGTATTTGAGAGTTGGATGGTTTAGATTTTTTTCGTGTGGGGAACCCTTTTGATAATTGCCCCCAAGGAGATGAAGGATGACCGCCACCAGATGTCCTGCCTTCACCGCCACCCATTGGGTGATCAACTGGATTCATTGCGACACCACGAACTCGGGGGCGTCTTCCAAGCCAGCGATTTCTACCAGCCTTTCCTATAGAAGCTTTTTCATGACTCCCGTTACCAACTTCTCCAATTGTTGCTAAGCAACTTGATTTTACTAAGCGAATTTCACCGCTAGGAAGTTTAATTGATGCTTCATCGCCATCTACAGTAACTAAACGAATAGAAGAACCTGCGGTTCTTGCAATCTTAGCACCAGCACCGGGTAACATCTCTACGCAATGAATTTTTGTGCCAAGAGGGAGATGATGCAACGGCATAGCATTACCGATTTTAAAATCAATTTTATTTTTAGAACTTAACAGTTCATCTCCGACAACTACACCGTCAGCACAAGGAATATAAGTTTTTTCTCCATCTGAATATTCCAACAAAGCAATGTGTGCCGTGCGGTTTGGGTCATACTCAATCGCAATAACTTTAGCTAACTCGTCGAAACGATTTCTGCGGAAGTCAATCGTACGATAAAGGCGTTTGTGTCCACCACCTCTGCGACGAGAAGTTATACGTCCGTAGGTATTACGTCCTTTTTTTCTGTGGTGCCCTTTAGTTAAAGATTTTTCAGGCCGTTTTTTGGATACTTCAACCTTATTCTTAAAGTAGAATCTACCTGATGGAGTAACTGGTTTTTGTTGTAATATTGGCATGATAAATTCCGTTTACGCGAGGTCGATCGAATCACCTGCTTTTAACTTTACAATGGCCTTTTTTACATAAGTGGTATGACCAAGTTTATTTTTCCTCATGCGATCTCTTTTGCTCTTAGGTTTTACTATAAAAGTATTAACATTAAGAACAGTAACTCCAAAAGCGTTCTGCACAGCGTCTTTTACATTCCTTTTGGAAGATTTCATATCAACAGAAAAAACATATTGATTATGATTAGCGGAAAGCATTGTTGCTTTCTCAGTAAGCAAAGCTTCTTTAATAATTGATACTGATTCTTTCATTATGAATTACTAAGTTTGGTTAAGAGTGATTCAAATCCCTTAATACTGAATATTACTTTACTTGCTTGAACCAGATCAATAGGCCCCAAATCAGGCGAGGAACTAAGTTTTGCATATGAGAGATTGCGGCCTGCCAATGTAAAATTTTGCGTGTGAGCATCAGAAACCAAAAGGAGTTTCTTGGAGTCTGGTACGATTTTATTAAGGATAATATTAAGATCTTTGGTCTTGGGCGTGTCCGCACTAAAATCTTCAATTACAAGTAGATTATTAGATTCAGCTTGATCAATCAACGCTCGCTGAAATGCGAGACGACGCATTTTCTTATTCAACTTTTGGGAGTAGGAACGAGGTTTTGGGCCGAAAACTACACCCCCGCCTCGACGCTGTGGTGCCCGCTTATCTCCTGCACGCCCAACCCCTAGTCCTTTCTGACGGAAAATTTTCTTTCCTGAACCAGAAACTTCCGAACGTAATTTTGTGGAAGCATTTCCCTGCCTCTGATTGGCCCGTACTGCTAGAATTACTTGCCTGAGGGCATCCGTTCCTTTTCCATCATCTAAGGACGGAAAATTATTTATCTCATGCTCACCGGACTCTGAACCATCTGATTTAAAAAGTTTAAATTTCATCACTTGATAGAGTTTTTAGTTTTTTTTGCAACGCGAACGGTAAGAATCGTACCCTTACTACCAGGAACACTGCCTTTGATTAACAATATGTTTTTCTCAGGAAGGATTTTAACTAATTGCAGATTTTGCGTTGTTCTTTGAGCAGTACCTGTGTGACCTGGCATTTTTTTGTTTTTAAATACTCTTCCGGGCCACTGGCATAAACCATATGATCCACCTCTACGGTGAAACATAGAACCGTGGGAGGCAGGACCTCCACCAAAGTTCCATCTTTTTACAACACCTTGAAAACCTTTACCCTTGGTTGTTGATATGACATCAACCGTTTTAATGTCATTAAAATTTTCTACTGTTATTGATCCGCCTTCGACATAGTCATGTGAGCCGATAATCCGTAGTTCTTGAGAAACATGTTGAACTTCAACATTAGCCTTCTTAGCTATCCCAACTTGACATTTATTAGGTTTATTTGGCTCCTTACCACGAGGATTATAGCCAATTTGCACAGCCTGATAACCATCAGAAGAATCTGACTTAACCTGCAGTATTGGACAGGGTCCAGCTTCAATAATTGTGACAGGAACAAGTGTATTGTTCTCATCGTACACTTGGCTCATGCCAAGTTTTTTTCCTATTATTTCTAAGTTCATTCTTTAAGCGGCAGGTGACTATTGTCTTTGTAACCTGCTTTAAAGGGGTTAATATAATTTAAACGTTTATGTTAATTTCTACACCTGCTGGTAAATTTAGTTTTTTCAGTTCATCTACTGTCTGAACAGTTGGCTCCATAATATCAATAAGTCGCTTGTGAGTACGTAACTCGAACTGGTCCATTGACTTTTTATCAACATGAGGAGAGCGATTGACTGTATATCTCTCAATGCGAGTCGGCATTGGAATAGGGCCGGCTACTCGTGCACCAGTTCTTTTAGCTGTGTCTACTATATCAGAAGCAGACTGATCGATTACACGATAATCGAAGCCGCGAAGTTTTATGCGTATGCGTTGTCCGTTCATCGTAATTAAGTTCTATTTGGTTGCCTAGCATTGGTATCAACAATGCCTTGTACAAGGTTTTGAGGTACTTGCTCAAAATGTGAAGGAGTCATGGAGTAATCTGCACGTCCAGATGAAAGAGATCTCATGTCAGTTGAGTAACCGAACATATTTTCTAAGGGAACAAAGGCATCTACTATACAGACCGTTCCCCTAGTTTCCATTCCCTGAATTTGTCCACGTCGACGATTCAGATCACCCATCAATTCGCCTTGGTACTCATCAGGTGTTGAAACTTCAACCTTCATGATGGGTTCAAGAAGGATAGGGCTTGCTTTTTGCATCGCATCCTTGAAGGCAAAAATACCGGCCATTTTAAAAGCCATTTCAGACGAGTCAACATCGTGGAACGAACCATCATAAAGAGTTACTTTAAAATCAATCACTTCAAAACCGGCTACAACACCGCCAAGTGCAGCTTCCCTGATACCCTGAAAAGTCGGTTTAATAAACTCTTTTGGGATTGAACCCCCAACTATTTCATTAACAATTTCGATCCCTTTACCTTTTTCCAAAGGTTCTAACCTAATCAGGGCATGACCATATTGTCCACGACCACCAGATTGTCTGATGAATTTTCCTACACCCTCTGAATTAGTAAGTATAGTCTCACGATATGCGATCTGAGGTTTTCCTGCATTAGCTTCAACTTTAAATTCTCTAAAAAGTCTATCCCTAATAATGTCGAGATGCAATTCACCCATGCCTGAAATGATAGTCTGACCGGTTTCTTCATTGGTTGAAAGACCGAAAGTAGGGTCTTCCTCGGCAAGTCTTTGTAGACCAACGCCCATTTTTTCTTGATCTGCTTTAGTTGCAGGTTCGATGGACATCGAAATGACTGGTTCAGGAAAACTTGGTGGTTCAAGGCGGAGATCAAGCCCTTTATCGGCAAGAGTATCTCCAGTTACGACATCTTTAACACCAATAATTGCACAAATATCTCCTGAGTAAGCTACCTCGATGTCTTCTCTGGCGTCTGCTTTCATGACCATGAGGCGCGAAATTCGTTCAGTTTTACGTGTACGTGGATTATATAAACTAGCACCCTTTTTCATTGTACCTTGGTAAACCCTGTAAAAAACAAGTTTACCAACATAAGGGTCTGTCATGAGCTTAAACGCTAATCCAGCAACCTGAGCCGAATCGTCGGGAGAAACTTCTACTTCATTTTCATCCGAATCTTCACCTTTCATTGGGGGAAGATCTAGGGGCGAAGGAAGATAATCAACAACTGCATCCATGAGCATTTGAACACCCTTGTTCTTAAATGCACTTCCAGGAATAACTCCAACAAACTTCAAGGAAAGCGTAGCTTTACGGATGCCTAATTTAATTTCATCCTCTGAAAAATCTTCGCCATCAAGAAATTTATTCGCAATGTCGTCATCAAAATCGGACAAAGCCTCAATTAGGGACTCACGATATTCCTTAGCCTGAGATAAATGTTCTTCTGGTATATCGACAGTATCGAATTTAACTCCAGATTCGTCAGTATCATCGTAAACATAAGCAACCATCTTAACGAGGTCGACTAGGCCTTTGAAATTTTCTTCCGCACCAATAGCAAGAAAAAGAGGATGAGCATTAGCTCCTAGCTTTTCCCTCATTGAATTAACTGCCGCCAAAAAATTGGATCCCATTCGATCCATTTTGTTAATGAAGGCAAGCCTTGGAACACTATATTTGTCCATTTGACGCCAAACCGTTTCAGATTGCGGTTGCACGCCTTCGACTGAAGTAAAAACTCCAATTGCACCGTCCAAAACTCGTAACGAGCGTTCTACTTCTGCTGTAAAATCAACGTGGCCTGGAGTGTCGATGATATTGATTCGCTGATCAATTCCAGCGTACGGTCCTTCTGAGGTAGTCCAACCACAAGAGATTGCTGCAGAGGTAATAGTTATACCTCTTTCTCTTTCTTGCTCCATCCAATCAGTAGTTGCATTACCATCGTGAACCTCACCGATTTTGTGAACTACACCAGAATAAAACAATACACGTTCTGTGCAGGTTGTCTTACCGGCATCAATGTGAGCAGCAATACCGATGTTTCGGGTGTGCTCCAAAACGGCAGGGCGATCTGGAGAATTTGCTGTTGAAAACTGATCGTTGTTACTCATTAGTTAATTACCAACGAAGGTGCGCAAATGCACGATTAGCCTGTGCCATTTTGTGGGTTTCTTCTCTTTTCTTAACAACCCCACCTGTGTTATTGTAGGCATCAATAAGTTCGTTAGCTAGTGCATCTGCAATCGGTGTTCCTTTTCGTGCTGAAGCAGCGTTTACTACCCACCTGAATGCAAGGCTTTGCTGACGCTCAAATGGAACCTCAATAGGCACTTGGTAAGTCGCACCACCAACTCGTCTACTTTTAACCTCGATTTTTGGTCTTACATTTTCGAGCGCTCCTAAAACTAATTCAATTGGATTACCTTTTCCAACTTTCTCAGCCATCTTTTCGATAGCTTTGTAAACAATTCTTTGAGCGAGTGATTTCTTCCCGCTAATCATAACAGCGTTAACTAGTGAACCGATAAGAGTGCTACCGTGTAAAGGATCAGGCATGATAGCCCGCTTCGTTGCTTTTCTTCTGCGCGACATTTAACTTCTTGGTTTTTTAACTCCATACTTAGAGCGACTTCTTCTTCTCTTTTCGACACCCTGACAATCGAGAGTTCCACGAACAATATGATAGCGAACTCCATTCAAGTCTTTAACACGACCACCGCGCAAAAGAACAATGCTGTGCTCCTGCAAGGTGTGTCCTTCATCAGGAATGTATGCAATCACCTCATGACCAGTTGTGAGTCTAACCTTGGCGACTTTACGAATAGCAGAGTTTGGCTTCTTTGGTGTTCTCGTCGTAACCTGAACACATACTCCGCGACGAAAAGGGCAGGCTTTAAGTGCAGGTGACTTGGTTTTGGCCTTCTGTACACGACGACCTTTCCGTACTAGCTGATTAATTGTTGGCATGAGGTAGTTTTTTTGGGGTAAAGCGGTCTGTTATATCTTATATTTTGTTTTGCTCAAGAATAAAAAAATAATTCTTATGCTGTGAGAGATTCGTTGCTGGATGCACCGAGCGTATCAATCTTTAATCGACGCCATTTCGGTAAACCTGTTCCAGCTGGAATCAAGTGGCCCATAATGACATTCTCTTTAAAACCTTTTAGATCATCGACTTTACCAAGGGTTGCTGCATTGGTTAAAACACGGGTTGTCTCTTGGAAAGATGCTGCTGATATAAAACTGTCAGTTTCTAAAGAAGCTTTTGTTATACCAAGTAATATTGGTTCACCTTCAGCTGGCATGCCCCCCTTGCCTGCGATTGATTCATTTGCATCCATGAAAGTATATCTATCAACTTGATCGCCCCAGAAGAAGTCAGTGTCACCCGGATCAGTAATCCTTACCTTCATTAGCATCCGCGAAATTATGATTTCAAGGTGCTTGTCACTAATTGTAACTCCTTGAAGTCGATAAACTTTTTGGATTTCCTCAATAAGGTATTCCTGTACAGCAGATGGTCCAAGAATCTCAAGTATTTCATGGGGATCTTTGGCACCTTCAGTAATTAACTGACCCTTTTGTGCATAATCACCAGGTTGGACAAGAACATGCTTGCCGTGAGGGATCAAATGTTCTTCAACTTGACCAGAATCTTCATTGGTAACTAAGAGTCGCTTTTTAGAGCGTAATGTTCCAGCTTCCGAAACTATACCGTCAATCTTAGCCATTTGACCAACATTTCCTTCTTTTGGTCTTCTTGCTTCGAAAAGTTCAGCTACTCTAGGCAGACCACCCGTGATATCTTGAGTTTTGGATGCCTGCCTTGGGGTTTTAGCAATGATGGAACCCGCGTCTATCCTAGTTCCTTCATCAACCGCAACCTGTGCACCTGTCGGTACCGAATAAGTAGCGATGGCTGTTCCTTTTGAATCCTTAACAATAATTTGGGGATTTAAATCTTCCTTATGTTCAATCACAACCATTGAACGACCACCTGATGCGTCTCTTTCAATCTTTGTTGTAACACCAGGGAGCATGTCGTCGAATGAAATGATACCTTTTTTCTCGGATAAAATCGGTATATTGTAAGGATCCCATTGTGCTAAGAGTGAATCCTCCTCAACATCGTCACCATCCTTAAAATGCAAAAGCGCACCTGCAGGTGTTGGATAATCATCAACAATACGATCATCACGATCCAAAACCTGAATCGATCCTGTTTTGTTCAGCGTCACTTGTTGTCCATTAGCCAAAGTTACCAAACGTAAGCCCATAAACTTTATCTTACCTGCTTTACGAACATGGATCACCGGATCTTCTCTGCCGGCACTAGCTATACCACCTATGTGGAATGTTCTCATAGTAAGCTGTGTACCTGGTTCTCCAATTGATTGAGCAGCAATAATTCCTACAGAAGAACCTTGTTTAACTAAAGAATTTGTTGATGGATCAATTCCGTACTCAAAAGCAGTAAGACCGTTTTTAATCCTACTCGAAAGTGGAGACATTACCTTGATTCTAGTAATTCCAAGTCCGTCTATATTATCAGCAGTTTCTTCCGTTATTAAAGATCCTGATTCAAGAATAACTTCACTGGGGTTTGAAGGATTGTAAACATCGTCACTAGAATATCGTCCAATGATTCTGTCTCTCAAGGGAACAATTTCATTGTCTCCTTCCATGATTGCTTTCTTGACTACACCATCACGCCTGTCGTCATCATCACAAACGATGATACAATCCATAGCTACATCACACAATTTACGAGTCAAGTAACCGGCATCCGCTGTCTTCAGAGCGGTATCCGCAAGTCCTTTTCTCGCTCCGTGAGTAGACATGAAATATTCAAGAACCGAAAGTCCTTCTCGAAAAGACGCAAGAATAGGTTGCTCAATAATTTCACCAGAAGGTTTAGCCATTAAGCCTCGCATACCGCACAATTGTCGAACTTGCTGACGATTTCCTCGAGCACCTGAATCCATCATTAAATAGACAGGGTTAATAGTATCTTTACCGAGGTTTTCGTCCAAAGATTTAAATACTTCTTTTGCAATATCATCTGTGGCAGCGGTCCAGACATCAATAATCTTGTTATGTCTTTCACCCCTAGTGATAATACCTTTACGAAATTGATCTTCGATTTTATCTATTTCTTTTCGAGCAATTTCAATGCGCTGCTTTTTCTCAGGGGGAATGATCATATCGAAGATTCCGATCGAGATTCCAGCTTTAGTTGCCATATCAAATCCCATTTCCTTAAGTCTATCAAGGGAAGCAATGGTTTCCTCTTTTCCTTTCAGATTGTAAGTTTCTAAAATTAAATTACCTAAGTCGCCTTTTAATGCAGGTTCATTAAAGAAACCGAGATCTTCTGGCCAAATCGTATTGAAAAGAGCACGTCCTACTGTCGTAACGATTACATTCCTCTTAGAAATACCAAATTTAGTATCGTTTCCTTTGTCAGGATTTTTCAAGCGAATCCAATTATGTAAATGTAAAACGCCTTCTTGCAGCGCACTCAAAGTCTCTTCAAGCGAACCTATTAATGGTAGTTTCCTTTCATCAGGGGAAACATCGTCTTTTGGATTCATCGTTAAGAAGTATGAACCAAGAACGATATCCTGAGAGGGAGTCAAAATAGGCTTTCCACTAGAAGGGGAAAAAATATTATGAGTTGCCATCATCAAAAGCTTTGCTTCCATTACCGCTTCAACAGAAAGAGGCACATGCACAGCCATCTGATCTCCATCAAAGTCTGCATTGTAAGCGGTACAAACTAGTGGGTGGACGCGGATCGCGTTACCTTCAATAAGCACAGGTTCGAAAGCTTGAATTGATAGTCGGTGAAGAGTAGGTGCTCGATTCAGTAAAACCGGGTGCCCCTTTGTGACCTCTTCCAAAATATCCCACACTTCAGGAGAACGACTCTCGATCATCTTACGAGCCCCTCTCACTGTATGTACAAAACCAAGCTCTTTAAGTCGCCTGATGATAAAAGGCTCGAACAAGATAAGAGCCATCTTTTTTGGTATACCACATTGATGAAGTTTTAATTCTGGACCAATAACGATGACAGAACGACCAGAGTAATCGACTCTCTTACCAAGTAAATTTTGTCTGAATCTACCCTGTTTCCCTTTAAGCATGTCACTCAAGGATTTGAGTGCACGATTTCCTGAGCCAGTTATCGCACGTCCATGGCGTCCATTATCAAAGAGAGCGTCAACTGCTTCCTGCAACATTCTTTTCTCATTATGAATAATTACATCAGGAGTCTTTAACTGCAAAAGATTTTTTAGTCGGTTATTTCTATTAATAACCCGACGATAAAGATCATTCAAATCACTAGTTGCAAATCTGCCACCCTCAAGCGGCACCAGTGGGCGAAGATCTGGCGGAATAACAGGAATTGCATCAAGTACCATCCATTCAGGGGATGCTCCAGAATGAATAAATCCTTGAGTAACTTTGAGACGACTAGCTAATTTCTTTTTAATTTGCTTAGATTTAGTCTCATGCATTTGGTCATAAAGTTCTTCGAGCTCACTTTCCAAATCAATTCTCCCCAAAACATCACGAACCGCCTCAGCCCCCATTTTAGCTTCGAACTCATCACCAAATTCATCTTGTGCTTCCCTGAATTCTTTATCTGTAAGCAGTTGTTTTTCCTCAAGTGGCGTATTGCCAGGATCAGTGACAATATATTGCTCGTAGTAAAGAACACGTTCTAAACTTTTAGCTGTCATGTTCAAAAGCAAACCTAAGCGACTAGGCATGCTTTTCAGAAACCAAATGTGTGAAACGGGTACGGCTAATTCAATATGACCCATGCGATCTCTTCGGACCCTAGAAACCGTAACCTCAACACCGCAACGATCACATACAACACCTTTATACTTTATTCTTTTATATTTACCACAGGCACATTCATAATCCCGGACAGGACCAAAAATCTTTTGGCAAAATAATCCTCCGGGTTCCGGTTTAAAAGTTCTGTAGTTAATAGTCTCTGGGTTCTTAACTTCTCCTTTAGACCAAGAACGAATGATGTCAGGCGATGCTACGGTTATGGATACTTTATCCATGGGGCCTGGTTCAACTCCTAATGCTTCACTAACTGCTTCAACACTCATAATATATAATTTTAAAGTTTATTGGGGGATCTGAATTAACAAATTAAAGGGCATCTTCGCCAAGCACTCTTATATCGAGGCAAAGACTTTGCATTTCTTTCATTAAAACATTGAAGGATTGAGGAGTCCCAGCTTGCAGGGAATTATCTCCCTTTACCAATGATTCATAGATTTTGGTTCGTCCAGAAACATCATCAGATTTAACCGTTAAGATCTCCTGTAAAGTATACGCTGCACCATATGCTTCGAGTGCCCATACCTCCATCTCACCAAAACGCTGTCCTCCATATTGGGCCTTACCCCCAAGAGGTTGTTGTGTGATAAGACTGTACGGACCAACTGCTCTTGCATGAATTTTGCTGGAAACCAGGTGATTGAGTTTCAACATGTACATGTAACCTACAACGATTCTCTGATAGAAAGGCTCTCCAGTACAACCGTCATAAAGAGTAGATTTTCCGGTTTCTGGAAGTTCCGCTTCCTTAAGGTACTCTTGAATACGACTCTCAGGAATACCATCAAAAATTGGAGTAGCTACCTTAAGTCCAAGTTTCTTACAAGCCCAACCTAGATGGGTTTCCAAAACTTGACCCACATTCATTCGACTCGGAACACCGAGAGGATTTAGACAAATTTCAATAGGAGTTCCATCCGGTAAAAATGGCATATCTTCCTCAGCAACAATTTTGGCTACAACGCCTTTGTTTCCATGCCTTCCTGCCATCTTATCTCCAACCCTCATTTTCTGCTTTTTCGCAACAAAAACTCTTACATTTTTAATCGCTCCTTGGTCAATAGGGTCTCCTTGCTCAATGGCTTCAATCTTACGATCTCTATCGTCTTCGAGATCTGTAAATTTAGATTCATAGCTTTCAATAATTTCGAAAACCTTGATTCGAACAGGAGAGGGTGGTATTTCAATAAAACGATGAACAGATGAAAGCCTTCTGAGAAGGGTTTTAGTAATCTTACGATTAGCAGGTATGATAACATCTCCTGTTTCAGAGTTCGTTACATTTAAAGGAATTTTCTCACCAAGTAAAATATTTGAGAGTGATTCAGTTAATTGTGAACGAAGGTCTTCAGTTTGATTCCTAAAGTCTTCTTTAATTTGTTTCATCTGCCTACGAAAATCTGATGGAGAAAGTTTTTCCTGCTCAGCATCCGTACGGCTTGAAACTTTAATATCCATAACAATTCCCTGAGTACCAGATGGAACTTTCAAAGAACTATCCTTAACATCTGCAGCTTTTTCACCGAAAATTGCTCGGAGTAGTTTTTCTTCAGGAGCTAAGTCTGTTTCACTCTTAGGAGTAATCTTACCTACAAGAATATCACTGGGCTTTACCTCTGCACCGATTCGGACAATTCCTAAATGATCTAGATTACGAAGTGCTTCTTCACCCGCATTCGGAATGTCTCGTGTTATTTCTTCGGGCCCAAGTTTCGTGTCCCGTGCAGTAACTTCAAATTCTTCAATATGAATGGAAGTGAATATGTCTTCCTTCACAACTTTCTCTGAAATTAATATGGCGTCTTCAAAGTTGTAACCCTTCCAAGGCATGAATGCCACAAGGATATTTCTACCTAAGGCGAGTTCACCGTTATCTGTACAGGCACCATCTGCTAGAGCTTGTCCAACATTAACTTTTTCACCTTTACGAACTATCGGTTTCTGGTTGAAGCAGGTTCCTGCATTTGACCTGAGAAACTTTCTCATTTCATAACAGTAAATGCCGCGCTTATGGTCACTCCTCGGTTCTTTGAGAAAACGAGGAGGTAAAGTGCCGTCATCAGTTATAACAATTCTTTTACCATCAGCTAATGCTACAACACCTTCGGACTCGGAAACCGTTACGGTCCTAGAGTCTTCGGCAACCTTCTTTTCAATACCTGTACCTACAAGCGGAGAATCCGCTTTAAGTAATGGAACGGCTTGCCTTTGCATGTTAGCTCCCATCAAAGCACGGTTTGCATCGTCATGTTCGAGAAATGGAATTAATCCAGCAGCAACTGATACGACCTGCTTTGGTGAGACATCCATATACTCAACATCTTTTGGGTCGTACTCACTAACTTGGTCTCGGTATCTGCATGTTACTCGACCAACAAGCTTGTAAGACTTTGGGTCAATCTCTGTATTAGCCTGTGCGATTAAAAACCTTTCTTCTTCAAATGCATTGAGGTAAGAAACATTCTTAGGATTTTTATCAACTATTCCGTTTTTAACAGGGTGATAAGGAGACTGTAAAAAACCAAATTCATCTATCTTTGCATAAGTAGATAAAGTGTTTATCAAACCAATGTTTGGTCCTTCAGGCGTTTCGATCGGACAAATTCTGCCATAGTGTGTTGGATGAACATCTCGCACCTCAAAACCTGCCCGCTCTCTATTCAAACCTCCTGGCCCAAGAGCTGAAAGTCTTCTTTTGTGAGTTAACTCGGCAAGAGGATTAATTTGATCCTTGAATTGACTAAGTTGGCTTCGAGCAAAAAAGTCACGAACTACAGTAGTAAGTGCCTTCGGGTTTATAAGTTTACCCGGAGTGAGTGATTCTGCACCCTGATCGTAAAGGGTCATTCGTTCACGAACAACTCTTTCAGTTCGTGAAAGTCCGCTTCGACAGACATTAGCAAGCAATTCCCCGACGGTACGCACTCGACGATTACCAAGGTGATCAATATCATCAATTCCCATATCGAAAATAGAGCCGGCATCTTCACGTGCTTTCTCCTCATTAGATTTACCTCGCTTAAGATCAGTAAGTTTTCTGGTCGCTGCTACTAAATCTTCAACTGTTGTTATTCTCACCTCTAAGGGAGAATCCAAATTTAGTTTAAGATTTAGCATGTGACGCCCAACTTTTGCTAAGTCGTAACGTTTTGGATCTAAAAATAAGCGTTTAATGAGAGCTTCAGCATTAACACGGTCAGGTGGCTCACCGGGACGAAGTTTTTTATAAATTTCTTTTAGTGCTTCATCTTTATTTTTCGTAGTATCTTTCTTGAGGCATCGAATAATCGCCCCATCATCTACAGATGTATCGATAGCACGTAATTGACTTTCACCTGCCTTGATGAATGCTCTCAAATAGGTCTTCGTCAATGGTTCAAATGCCTTAGCAAGAACAGCACCTTTAGTACGATCAAACATAGGTTCAACCAAAACATAATTAGATACATTATCTTTAGCTAATAAATCATTAATATCCAAGGTTTCTATATCATAGAATAACTCGATTAATTTTTGATCTGAGTCCTTATCTTTTTCTGGATCCCAATCCATCAAGGCACGTAAAAAGGTGGTAATTAAAAATTTCCTACGACGACGACGTCTGTCAAGATAAACATATAGAAGGTCATGCTGATCGAACTGTGCTTCTATCCAAGTACCCCTATCAGGGATAATCCTAAAGCCGTGTAAAACTTTTCCACTTGTATGGGTGGACTCCTCGAAGCTTACTCCAGGAGAACGGTGTAGTTGGCTAACAACAACTCTCTCTGCACCATTGATAATGAAAGATCCTCTTTCTGTAATCATAGGCAGTTCACCCATGAAAATTTCTTCTTCGCTGTAAAATGGTTTACTTTGACCTTCAACTTCCATCCGCAATCTTAACTTAACTTGGAGCGGTGCTGCGTATGAACAGTTCTGATCGATGCAGTCCATCTCGCTTAAAACAGAATCACCAATGGTGTATGAAACATATTCTAAGCGGGACTTTTCGTCATAACTGAAAATAGGAAAAACTTCCTTGAAGACAGCTTCCAATCCGGAAAGCATTCGATGAGATGAGGGGATATCTCGTTGCAAAAAATCACGAAAAGAATCGACTTGGTTTTGAATAAGATTCGGTGGGTCAATTGCTTCTTTGAGTTTTCCGAAATTTTGTCTTTCTGACTTTTTCATGATCGGTGAGTATTGGGATGATAGAGTAATTGGAAAAATGGAAAAAGCCGCAGGTTGAAATCAACCATACGGCTTTTAAATGTTGTTAAGTAAAAATTAGAAACATTACTTAATTTCAGCTTTAGCTCCAGCAGCTTCTAGCTTTTTGGAAATTTCTTCAGCTTCATCTTTGCTTACGCCTTCTTTAACGGGCTTAGGAGCACTTTCCACGAGTTCCTTGGCTTCTTTTAATCCAAGACCGGTTAAGGCACGGACTTCTTTAATAACAGCGATTTTATTACCACCAAATTCGGTGAGAATAACATCGAATTCTGTTTTTTCTTCAGCGGCTGCTCCTGCATCGCCACCAGCTGCTGGTGCCGCTACTGCAACTGCCGCTGGAGCAGATGCACTTACGCCCCATTTATCTTCCAACTCTTTTACGAGTTCGGCGACTTCGATTACTGACTGACTACTGAGCCATTCTACTACTTGATCTTTTGTTAGGTCTGACATAATTAATTATACCTCCTTGCCTGAATATGATTAGTACCTAAAGGTTTTTAAGGGGTATCCCCTAATTTCTTCTAGGTGGGTGGTTATTGTTTGATTGACGAGAGTTGATTCCCGAAAGTTATTCTTTATCTGCCTTTGCCTTGAGCACTGTAACCATACCCCGTGCCGGAGCACTAAGTAAAGTTACTAGACTTGAGGCGGGTGTATTGAGAAGTGATAAAAGTTGAGCACGAAGTTGTTCAATACCTGGAAGGGTGGCAAGCTGCTTAATATCAGCAGCAGAAAGAGTGCGCTCTCCTAAGGCTCCACCTTTGACTGAAACTTTGTTCTTAGACTTGAAATAATCACTCAAAGCTTTTGCCACACCAGTAGCATCATCACCACCAACGATAATGGCAGTATGCCCCTTAAGTTCAGCATCTAAAGATTCTACTACATTTGCATCGGCTGCTAGTCTAATTGATGAATTTTTGACAACATGAAACTCAGCACCTCGTTCTGCAAGTTTTGATCTTAGTTCAGTCGTTTCCTTCGCATCAATACCTTTATAATCTGTAAGGAAGAAATACTCTGATTTTTTTAAGTGGGATTTAGCCTCTTCTATTAAAAATGTTTTTTCTGGTCTCATATTAGTTGAATATAGATGAAGATAATTTAAAGCTAGGATTCATAGTAGCGCTGAGATGTACTGATCTGACAAACTTACCCTTGAAGCCATCAGGCTTGGATGATGAAACCGCAGTAATTGCAGAATTTGCATTATCTAAAAGCTGTTCACTTGTAAAAGAACGTTTACCAATTAACACTGCCATCGCACCAGTTTTATCCATTTTAAACTCAACCCTTCCAGCCTTAACTTGTTTTATGGCGTCTTCTAGGTTATCGGTGACAGTACCTGCTTTGGGTGTCGGCATTAGTCCACGGGGACCTAAAACACGAGCAATAGAACGAACAGATTTCATAGCTGATGTAGTGGATAGTGCTACATCAAAATCCATCCAACCGTCTTTAATCTTTGCAATTAAATCTTCGAGTCCTGCTATATCAGCACCAAGTTTTGTGGCTTCTTCTGGCGTTTCAGTAAAAACAAGAACTTTTACATCCTTACCGCTACCATGTGGTAGATTTACGGTTCCACGAACTGACTGTGAGGATTGCTTTGGATCAACGCCAAGGCTAAATGAAAGCTCTACTGATTCGTCAAATTTTACATTTTGTAATTTTCCTAACCCCTCCAAAGCCTCATCTAATTGATAAACTTTATTCTCCTCTACCAACGAGGCAGAGCTAACGTATCTTTTACTTCTTGTTTTCATAGTACTAATTAAGAAGAAACTTCGATTCCCATACTTCTCGCTGTTCCTTCAATGATTCGGCAAGCAGCTTCCTCGTCGTTTGCATTTAAATCGTTTTGCTTAATTTTAACAATTTCCAAAACTTGTTGTTTCGTAACTTTTCCAACCTTGTCCCTGTTCGGAATACCAGAGCCTTTAGCTAAACCCGCAGCTTTTTTTAAAAGGATAGCAGCAGGTGGGGATTTAAGAATGAATGTGAATGACCTGTCCGCGTATACTGTAATTTCTACAGGAAGAATCATGCCAGATTGGTCTTTGGTCTTGGCGTTAAATTCCTTACAGAAACCCATGATATTAACACCCTGGGCACCGAGTGCCGGACCAACTGGGGGAGCAGGGTTAGCTGCACCTGCTGGTAATTGAAGTTTGATAAGTCCTACTGCTTTCTTAGACATGATTTGTATTTTTAAAAATTATTCTTCTTCAGCTTTTTCAACCTGCCAAAACTCAAGCTCAACAGGCGTAAATCTGCCAAAAATGGAAACTGAAACTTTCAGCGTGCCTTTCTGAGGGTCAATCTCTTCGATTTCACCTGTTAAATTAAGGAATGGGCCATCCAGAATTTTGACAACTTCTCCAACTGTAAATTTTACTTTGGGTACTTCTTTTCCTTCTGCCTCATTTACTTGTTTAAGAATTCGTCCGATTTCATCGTCTGCTAAAGCTGTCGGGTTCTCCCTACCAATAAAGTTTATTACTCCATCGGTTTCCTTAATCTTGTACCAAGGCTTTTTCTTGAGATTACCAATCTGGTCAAAAAGCTTCATTTCAACAAAAACATAACCCGGATAAAACTTACGATCTCTCTGTTTTTTCTTACCGTTTTTAACTTCAGAAACAGTTTCTATAGGTACCAGTATTTCACTTAGACAACTAGCAAACTCTTCGTCTTCTTCTTTATATTTATTAAGGTAACGCCTAACTTTGTCTTCATGATTAGAAAGGCATTGCAAGGCATACCATCGTGATGATGAGGTAGTTTGAGAACTCATGATGATAATTTCAGGAGCGAATGAGCAAAGTTAGAAGTTCTACACAATTGGTCAATGAAAAGTCAGAAACGGAAATGAAAAGACCAAGAATAGCTACACCCGCAATTACGACAATTGTAGAACCTCTCAACTCTTCAAAGTTAGGCCACGAGGCTTTAGATAACTCTGAAATTGTTTCCTTGTAAAAAGTACGAATTTTCTGAAAGGGGTTCATTACAAATGATTTAAATTGATGCGATGGCGGGAGAAGAGGGACTCGAACCCACAGCCTACGGTTTTGGAGACCGGTGCTCTACCAATTGAGCTATTCTCCCGCGTTTAATAGTGGTCTATAAGTATACTTTTTAAAGAATCTCAGAGATATTACCGGCACCGATTGTTCTGCCTCCTTCGCGAATAGCAAATCTCTGTCCAGATTCCATAGCGATAGATTTTTGTAATTCAATCCCTACGGTTAAATTGTCGCCTGGCATAACCATCTCTACTCCTTCTGGAAGTTCAACAATACCTGTAACATCTGCAGTGCCGAAAAAGAACTGAGGACGATATCCCTTGAAAAAAGGTGTATGTCTACCTCCTTCTTCCTTGTTAAGAACATAAATTTGAGCTTTGGCTTTAGTGTGGGGATTGATACTGCCCGGTGCTGCAATGACATGACCACGCTGAATATCAGCTTTCTCTATACCACGAAGCAAAATACCAACATTATCGCCTGCTTGGCCTTCTCCTAATTCTTTTCTAAACATCTCAACACCAGTGCAAGTCGTTTTACGAGATTCTCCAAGACCAACGATTTCAATTTCATCGCCCACCTTAACCATTCCGCGCTCAATTCTACCTGTTGCAACGGTTCCACGACCAGTGATGGTAAACACATCTTCGATAGACATAAGCAATGGTTTGTCAGTCTCCCGAACGGGTTCAGCAACTTCAGTGTCGATAGCGTCCATTAATTTTTGAATTGAACCAAGACCTAAATCACTTTCTTCGTTTTCAATAGCTTTAGTTGCTGATCCACGAATGATTTGAGCATTATCACCATCAAATTCGTACTTACTAAGAAGATCCCTGATTTCCATGTCAACTAACTCAAGTAATTCTTCATCATCACCTGACATTAGATCGCATTTGTTCAAAAATACTACCAAATTAGGAACATCAACCTGACGAGCAAGAAGGATGTGCTCTCTAGTTTGTGGCATCGGGCCTGTGGTTGCGTCGACAACTAAAATAGCACCATCCATTTGGGCTGCACCAGTAATCATATTTTTTACGAAATCTGCGTGACCAGGACAGTCTACGTGAGCGTAATGCCTGTTATCTGTTTCATACTCAACATGCGAAACAGCAATGGTAACTATTTTCGATGCATCACGAACTGTACCGCCTTTAGCGATATCTGCATAAGACTTAACTTCAGCTAAACCTTTTCTTGCCTGTGCATGCAAGATAGCTGTAGTGAGAGTGGTCTTTCCATGGTCGACATGTCCGATGGTACCGACGTTAACGTGAGGTTTGGTTCGTTGGAACTGTTCTTTGGCCATTTACTTTGACAATTTGATGTTAATATAGGTGGAGCCCACGAGCGGATTTGAACCGCCGACCTCGTCCTTACCAAGGACGCGCTCTACCGACTGAGCTACATGGGCGGAGGGCATTGGGGGTTAGTTAAAAAATGAAAAAAATAAAGGAAGAATCAATTGTGTCAAGCAAAACGACACACAACAAAAAAATTGAACAAGAATTTTCTTGTTTAAAATATTAAGTTAAATTAGAAAAGAAATTCTATGCGGGCGTAGCTCAGTTGGTAGAGCACCACCTTGCCAAGGTGGATGTCGAGGGTTCGAATCCCTTCGCCCGCTCCAATTAAAAATATTGTCTTATTTCAGAATCTAGCTCTTTCCTGTATACTAAAATATCGATATAAGGAGCTTTTAATTCCAGTATTTTGCAACCTGAAGCTTTGATAATAGGTATTAGGGGTAGAATATCACACTTCTTAAGGCCAATGTCGAACATCACCTGGGCTTTACCTGTACAGACCATATAATAACCAAAACAATCTCCCCATGTTCTGTAATGCGCACTAGCTGCACACAATTTTTTCCACGGATTATGATATTCAGAATTCAAAATACTCTGATTATCAGTTGTTAATACAAGGGAGTCTCGTAAACAATCTGGAGTTGGTTGGTCACTATTATTTATTTCAGGAAATACGCTATTTCCGTCACCTGCAAGTAGGCTATTCGATATAAGTGGTAACCTTAATGCACCATAGAGTGGAGAGTTATTAAATTGAAGACCCAATAAAATTCCAAATAGAGGTACATTTTTAGTGTATGAAAAAGTACCATCAATGGGATCTATAACCCAGCTGTATGAACCAGACCCCTTCGTATCTGAAAATTCTTCCCCCTGAATAGCGTGATCTGGATACTTGGATTTTATCTTAGTCCTGATATGATTTTCAATATCAAGATCTAGTTCAGTTACAGGAGTTTGATCCTCCTTTTGAAAATGTGTAACGTTATTGCTATTTCTTATTTGAGGAAATAATTCTTGTAGATCAGTTACATTATCCGCAAATTCGAAAAATTGTTTGAAAGAAATTTTTTCCATTGAAAAGAATCCTATACATAGATTTTGAGGGAAACCTCAAGAAAGGGATTAGAGAAGTTGGTTATTTACTGTTGGAAAATAGTAAAATTATAAATGCAGATGAAAAAAGCGATGAAGAGGCAATTGATTTTTTATTTAAATTAGAAGATTTAAATTTAAAATACATATTTGCACATAACTACTCAATTGAAAAAAATTTAATTAAAAAATACCTTCCTTATAAATTAAATAAAAATAAAAGTAAAATTATTAAGTACAAATGGTTAGATACGTTAGTCATATACCGAGAACTGTACCCACAATTAAAAAAATACGACCTTAAATCCTTGATCGAAACATTTATCGATCAAAAAAATCTAAATGTATTAGCCAATGCTTTGTGTAAGCCTAACAGGAAGTCATACCACTATCCTATGTTTGATTGTTTATGCGTTTATATGCTTATTCAAAGAATTGAATCTACTATTGATTTAAGTCACTTTCACCAGGAATAATGGTAGGTGCCTCTTCTCCTTGAACATTTTCGGTTATTTCAGAATCTTCATCTTGAGTATCTTCATCCAATTCAACAACCTCAGACACTCCAACAAGAACATCTTTTACTGAAAGATTGACGAGTTTTACTCCTTTAGAACCCCTACTTGTTTCACGTATATTTTGAACGGCACAACGTACAGTTTGGCCTGCCTTTGAAATCATTAATATTTCACTTTGAGGATCAACACTCAGTGCGCCGCAGACTGAATCTGTATTCATAGCAATAACACCCTGACCACCTCTTTTTCTTGGGGAAACTTCAGTTTCATCATCAGATTCACCACCTCTTGGTAAAAATGAATTGAATCTCGTACGAATTCCCAATCCGTTTTTGCCAGCAATTAAGAGCAATCTCTCATCGTCAACTTTTAAAAGTTTCACGACTTCATCTCCTTCCTTCAACCGTATACCGCGCACTCCTCTGGTCACTCTTCCCTGATCCCTGAGTTGATTCGAATCGAACCTTAAGCCCTTTCCTTTCATGGTTAATACTAAAAGTTGATCTTCTTGGTCAATTTGTAAAGCTTGGAGTACCTGATCGCCTTCATCTACATTTATGCCAATAATGCCTCCTTTACGATGATTTTTGTATGCACTAATTTTCGTCTTTTTAACTACCCCTTTTTTGGTACACAAAACTAAAGAAGCTTCTGAGGTAAAATCATCTATTGCAATTATTGCAGCCACTTTTTCATCCTTCTGCATTTCTAGGAAATTAATGGTATTCCTTCCTTTAGAAGTACGGCTTCCTTCGGGAATTTCATATGCTTTTTGCACATAAACTCTTCCATTCTGCATGAAAAACATAAGTGTATCATGAGCATTGCAAGTTTTTAAAAGGGAGACTGGATCCTCATTTTTCTGACCGCTCCCGATCACCCCTTTTCCTCCACGGTTTTGGACTTTAAATTCATCCACAGTCGTACGCTTAATAAAGCCTGATTTTGTTATGGTAACAACGCATCCATCATTTGGAATTAAATCTTCCATCGAAACATCACCCTCAGCTTCTGTGATGATTGATTTTCTGTCATCACCGTATGTTTCTCTTACATTACTTAGCTCTTCTTTTATTAAATCTAAAAGTCTTCTTTCGTTTTCAATAATCTCAGTTAATTCAGCAATCAAGCTCATTAACTCTGCATACTCTGCTTCAATTTTCTCTCTTTCCATTCCAGTCAGCTGGTATAGTCTAAGATCCAATATTGCATTTGTTTGTCTATCAGAGAGATTATATTTGCTCGAAATATTTGCTTTCGCCTCGTTTCGATTGCTTGATGCTCTAATAATTTTAACAAAATCATCCAAATTATCTAAAGCTATCTTATAACCTTCTAAAATATGGGCTCGGTCCTCTGCCTTTCGTAGTCGAAATTTAGTCCTTCTTAACGTAACAACTCTTCTATGCTCAAGGTAAGCTTCAAGTGCTTCCTTAATGTTAAGTTGTCTTGGTTTAAGTTTATCTAAGGCTAACAAAATTACACCAAAACTACTTTCGAGTGCGGTTAACTTAAAGAGCTTATTCATTGTGACGCGTTCAATTTCGCCCATCTTTAACTCCACTACGATTCTAGTTACCTCAGTCGATTCGTCCCTTAGATCGCTAACACCATCAAGTATTTTATCTCTAACTAAATCTGCAATTCGCGTAACTAATGTAGCACGGTTAACATTGTAAGGAATTTCAGTTATAATAATTTGCTGCTTACCGCTGGGAAGGTCCTCTATATGCATACTTCCTCTCATTCTTACAATTCCTCTTCCGGTATTCATGTAAGAATTTATCCCTGATCTTCCAGCTATACTTCCACCTGTGGGAAAATCAGGACCCGGCAGAATATCCATTATCTCACTGATAGTAATATTTGGATTATTGATAAGAGCGCAAATTGCATCAATGAGCTCCCTCAGGTTGTGTGGAGGAATATTTGTAGCCATTCCAACCGCTATACCAGTAGAACCGTTCATTAAGAGACCCGGAAGACTGGCAGGGAGTACCGTTGGCTCAGTAGTGCTTTCTTTATAATTTGGTGCGAAATCTACTGTATCCTCATCAATATCTTTTAGGAGTTCCTCTGATAGCTTGGTAAGTCGGCACTCTGTGTACCTGTAAGCTGCCGCAGAATCACCATCAACAGATCCAAAATTTCCCTGCCCATCTATAAGCGGATATCTCATAACCCAAGGTTGTGCCATTCGCACAAGCGTATCATAAACAGAACCGTCGCCATGTGGGTGGTAGTTTTTTAAAACCTCCCCAACAACACCCGCACATTTATCATACGGTCGGTTGTGAAGAAGCCCTTCCCTTAACATAGCATACAGGACTCTTCTTTGGACTGGTTTAAATCCATCACGAACATCCGGAAGAGCTCTGCTTACAATAACTGACATAGAGTAGTCAATATATGCAGACTGCATTATTTCGGTTATGTTACCTCTAATTAAATTTTCGTTTATCTCGTTCATTTAATAAAATTTTTTAAGCGTCCAAAAAAGTTACATTCAATGCATTATCTTCAATAAAGGCTCGGCGAGGAGCAACTTCTTCTCCCATCAAGGTGGTAAAGACATTATCTGCTTTTATTGCATCCGCAATTTCTACTTTGACAAGACTTCTAGTTTCAGGATCCATAGTTGTTTCAAATAATTGTTTTGGGTTCATTTCTCCCAGTCCTTTGTATCGTTGAATTTGAAGCCCTTTACGACCTGATATTCTAACTTTCTCCAAAAAATGGCTTACTCCAGTAAGAAAATCATCCTCGTTCTGATTTTCGGAAATTAAGCTATATTCTTTACTATCTTCTTTACAAAAAAATACACTTTTAATTCCTACATCGTTACATGCTAAAACAAGGCGCTCTAACTCTTTTGATTCAAAAATTTCATGTATAGAAATTCTCTGTGATACGATAATTCCATTTTTTTCTACTTCTTTAAGAAAATTGTTCGTATCCGACTCACCCTCCAAATTGTGCGATTGTAAGAAACCTATTTTGGCCTCAATATCTTTAAAAAATCTTATTTCCTCATCATTTCCCGTTCTAATTCTTGCGAGAAATCTAGGAAGAGTATTGTCTGAAGTATCTAATTTTTGAAATAACCTTTGAAGCGTGCAACCATACCTCCCCAGTCCCTTACCTACCGATTCAATTTCAATAAATAAGTCCGTTATTTTCGATAACTCTTCTTCATTAAAATTATAGTTATCCGAATTTCTACTTAACTTAAGGTCTTCCATGCCAAGCGAAATAAGTATTTTACTCATTTCTGCATCGTCCTGAATATATTGCTCTGTTTTTCTTCTTTTTATTTTGTAAAGGGGTGGTCTTGCAACATAAACGTAACCTTTTTCAATAAGCCCTCTCATTTGCCTAAATATAAATGTGAGAAGAAGTGTGCGAATATGAGCACCATCAACGTCAGCATCAGTCATAATTATAATTTTATGATAGCGGGCCTTTTCTCCATCAAATGAACCTTCACCTTCATGATCACCAATACCTGTCCCAACCGCAGTAATTAAACTTCTTATCTCTGCGTTATTAAGCACTTTATCCAAGCGAGCCTTTTCCACATTTAGCAGCTTACCTCTTAACGGAAGAATTGCCTGCGTTAATCGATCTCTCCCTTGCTTAGCAGAACCCCCAGCTGAGTCACCCTCTACAATATATAGTTCACTTTTGGCGGGATCCTTTTCAGCACAATCTGCAAGTTTTCCAGGTAAGCCACCTCCATAAAGTGCACCTTTACGAACAGTTTCTCTTGCTTTTCTGGCCGCTTCTCTAGCCCTTGCGGCGTTAAGCACTTTCTCAATTATAATTTTTGCCTGGTCTGGGTTTATTTCAAAATGGTGTTTCATTTTTTCGCCCACAATTTTCTGCACAATCCCGTCTACTTCTCTATTCGAAAGCTTAGTTTTGGTTTGCCCCTCAAATCTAGGTTCAGGTACTTTGACCGAAATCACTGCCGTGAGCCCTTCTCTGACATCATCACCTGTTAATGATAATTCCTTTTCTTTCAGAAGATCATTCTGCCTCGCATAATTATTTATAACTCGCGTTAAAGCAGTCCTAAAACCGGATAGATGAGTCCCGCCTTCTATATTATGAATTGAATTAGCGTATGCGTAAAGTGAGTCAGAAAATGAATCGTTATAAGTAAGTGCAACTTCCGCAACTATATTCCCTTCTCCAGTTTCAGCTGGGGCTTCACTGGTAAAGTAGATTGGCTCTTCTATCAGGCAATTCTTATTTTGATTAAGATAGCTGACATATTCACTAATACCATTTTCGAAAATAAACTCTTCTCTTAAACCTTTTTTATCTTCTGAAAGTGAAATCTTCACTCCAGGATTAAGAAAAGCTAGTTCTCTTAATCGTTTAGCCAACAAATCAAATTTAAATTCACGGGTTTCCGTGAATATTTCATCATCTGGCATGAAAGTTATTTTTGTACCAGTAGTTTCACTTTGACCCACCACCTTCAATTTTTCAGTAGTTATGCCCCTGGAAAATTCCATTTGGTGTATTTGCCCTTCTTTACGAACTTCGGCGGTAAACCAAATAGAGACAGCATTAACACACTTGGCGCCAACTCCATGCAAGCCTCCAGAGACTTGATAGGCACCCTTGCCAAATTTTCCACCTGCATGTAGATTTGTTAAAACTAGTTCCAATGCCGGCATATCGTATTTGGGGTGCATATCTACCGGAATGCCTCGACCATCATCCTGAATCGAACATGATCCATCAGCGTTTAATTGTACTTTAATTTCGGAACAATAACCCGCAAGTGCTTCATCAATGGAATTATCGACAATCTCGAAGACACAATGATGAAGGCCTCGTTCATTCGTATCCCCGATATACATATCTGGCCTCTTACGGACACCCTCCAATCCTTCAAGCTTTTGGATCATTGAAGAGTCGTAGTTTTCTTCGTTTTCAGTAGACATATTAATTAATTTTCAGGTTGCGTAAAATCTTCTTATTAGGGAATTGGTTTTTAAACTATTCTAATAGCAAATATCGATTAGGTAATCGAAAGATTTATTGTGATTATCGAAGGACTTTTGGTCAAGAGGGGATTCAATTATTTTAACATTTTTTTCTATTAAAAATAATTGAGTCTTAATTTTAATTAAATATCATAAATAACTATTACAGAGATGTTTATGACTTTAATTTATGATTTAATATTCCAAAATATTTACTTTCCTTCAACATTCAATTTTGGAGTCTTTAAAATTGAAGATTATTCCACTAACTTAAAGATGAGAAGTCCGCGGAAATCATAACCTGAATGCTTGCAAAAGTGAAATAAGCTGGTTTGAATTTTATTGACTTAATAGATTCTATGAATGCCCATAAAAGTCCCAATAATATGACACCAAAATAATTGTACCTGTAAAGTATATTAAATTTAAAAAGATTCCTATTCTTGCGAAATCTGAAAATTTATATCCTCCCACTGTATAGACAAAAGTATTTGTCTGATAACCAATGGGAGTAATGAAACTTGCAGATGCTGCAATACATGTCGTTAATAGAAACCCTCGTGCATCGTAAGCGGTCAAGTTGAGTTGCTGTGCTATTTCGAGAGATATTGGTGCCATAATGACAATTGTGGCAGCATTCGAGAGCAACTCTGTAAGAATAGATGTGATGAGATATAACGCTATTAAAGTTACAACTATCTTTACAGGACCTTCAGTAATACCACCGCCAAAGGCACCAACAGATGATGCGATTAATTTAGAAGCTCCGGAAACCTGCATTGCTAACCCCAATGCAAGCATACCATAAATAAGAATAAGAATATTCCATTCAATAGACTGGTATGCTTCTCTTGCTTTTACGCATCCTGTAATAAGAAGTGCTGCTACGCCCATAACTGCAGCAACCGAAATAGGAAGGATTCTAAAAGTTGCTGTAAAAATAATTAAAAACAAGATTCCCAAAGCCACTGGTGCTTTATTCTTAAGATTCTCCATCGGCACGAGGGCTTTGTCTAAAAGGATTGTTTCTTCTGATTCCCGGAACTTTTCAATGTTGTTTTTGATACCCATTAGTAAAATGGTATCGCTTGCCTCAAGTCTTATTTGATCTAATTGAGCATTAAGGTTCTTTCCTTTTCGATGAAGTGCCAATACCCCTAAATTATACCTCGACCTAAAATTAGCCTCTTTTAGAGTCTTGGAAATTAACGGCGAAGAGGGACCGATTACTGCTTCTACCATAAGTGACTCCTCGGACGAAATTTGTTCAATTCCATATCGTGCCTCATCCAACAGATCTAGTCCATCGATATCTTTCGTCTCAATTATTCCTTGTGGCTTACATGAAAGAATTAGCTTATCCCCCGCGCTGAGTTTTGTGTTTTTTTTTGCAAAACCCAAGGGAACTCCTCGTCTAATTACATCCAATACTCTAGTGCCCGATAATTTTGCGATATCACTTTCATGGGCAAATTTTCCAATCAAGGGGGATTCTTTTAATACGACTGCTTCTGCGAGAAACTGTTTTTGCTCAATATCAGATAGAATGTTGGTTAAACCTTCACGTACAGGCAACAGCTGGTTACCAAATAATAGTAAAAAGCCTAATGAAATTACCAGGAGCGGAAGCCCAAGCTTACTAAGTTCAAACATTCCTATCGGATCTAAGTTAGGATAAACCTCAGAAGTCATAATTATTCCATTAGCTAAAATATTTGTACTCGTACCAAGAAGCGTACAACAACCTCCGAAAATTGACGCGTAAGACACAGGTATAAGCATTTTTGAGGATGAAACACCTAACTTCCTGGACAATGTAAAGATTACTGGAAGTAATACGACAACTACTGGAGTATTATTTACAAAAGCCGAAACTAAAGCTACTAAGCAGAGTAAAATTAACATGAACCTTGTATAGCCTAACTTACAAAAAGACCCCAATATATTGGACATTCTTTCCATGATTCGGCACCTGTTTAAAGCAGCACTTATTATAAACATAGCCCCAATGGTTATTGGGGCTTCGGCTGAAAAGACACTAAAGATCTGGGTATAGCTTGGCCATAATGGTAAAACATCTAAGCAGGAAATAAAAAGTATAGCGGCCAAGAGTATGATTGCAGTCACATCAACACTGACTTTTTCCCAAAAAAAAGAAACGAGGGCAAATCCAAGTAAAACAAAGCTTACTATTGCTTCAATTTCCATTTTTCTCTTTGTTTTTAATTATGCTACTTTGTAGTTACTATATATGTTAACTGCTCTATCATAGCATCACGCAACTGCATGTCCATTCGTAAGCAACTTATTACAATATCATCCCATGAACTTATCTCGTCGCCCACGGAGACTTCGCGAATTAACTCCACTAAAATCAATGCTAAAGGAATTTTCTATTCAAAAGGAGGATCTTATTTTACCGTTATTTATCAGCGATAACTGTTCAGATAAAGAATCAATTGACTCCATGCCAGAAGTTTTCAGGTGGTCAATCAATTCATTAATTAATCAAATGGAGACTTGGTTAGATATTGGAATCAATACCTTTGCTTTATTTCCATGCATAAAGAGTGAAAAAAAATGTAATTTAGGAAACGAAATATTAGATCCAGAATCCATCTGCTACAAAGCTGCAAAAAAAATCAAGGAAAAGTTTAGCAATGTCACTCTAATTGCTGATTTAGCACTCGACCCTTTTACTGACCACGGTCACGACGGTGTTTTAGATCAGTTTGATAAGGTTGATAATGACCGAACAATAGAAATTCTCCGCAAGGCAGCTTTAATTGCAGCTAAGTCTGGTTTCGATATTGTTGCTCCTTCTGATATGATGGATGGCAGGGTTGGGGAAATCAGGAAAACATTAGACCAAGATGGGTTCCATAAAATTGCAATCCTGGCCTACTCTGCGAAGTTCTGCTCATCTTATTATGGCCCATTTCGAGACGCAATTTCGTCATCCCAAAATAAGCCGATCGATAAGTCTGGCTACCAACTTGACCCAGCTAATTTTCGCGAAGCCATGCTGGAAATTAAATTAGATGAACAAGAAGGAGCAGACATTTTGATGGTAAAGCCGGCTGAACCATACCTTGATGTTATAAAATCCGCAAAAGAAACTTCTTCTCTTCCGATTGCCGCCTATCAAGTTTCGGGTGAATACTCACGAATATGGGCGGCAAGTAAGTTAGGGTGGTTAGATCTTGATAAATGTGCTCATGAATCTCTCCTATCAATCAAGAGGGCAGGGGCGGATATGATACTCACCTACTTTGCAGAAAGAATTGCAAAGTTAATTTAACCATCTTCATCAGGAGCCCCTCCTTCATATGGAGTCGCTTCTTTTTCTTTCTCCTCTTCTTCGTCCCATTTAAGATCTTCATTGGGTAGAAGTTTTTCATCCTTATCTGATACTTCAACTAATTCGGTATCTAAATCTGAATAGTCTTCACCATTTTCTGCTTTTTCATCTACTTCTAGATCAGCATCAATAGCAAATCCATCAGGAACAAATTCAAGAATAGAAATAAGTTCTACACTAAAGTGACTTCTTCTTCCCTCAAGAAAATCATTATTATTTTTCTCTGATAAAACCTCTTCCATTTCTTCCTGAGTATAAGGTTCTGCAAATTCAATCAGTTCATTGAGCATCGTTACCCTAATTTTAGAGACATGATTTAAGAAATCAGCATAAGGTCCTTTTTCCTCGTCTAAAACATCAGGCAATGCGAAAAGCATATCTTCAGCTTTAAGAAGTGAGTCTCTGACTCTGATTAATTTAATTTTTCCACCTTTAACTTCTTCTTTAATCTCAAATGTGAAAAATGCATCGTCAACTAATTGCGAATCTAATCCAAATTCGCTCATTGAATCCAGCAGTTCATTAATATGTAAAAACTGTTTAGGATCGATGATGCCGAGGTCATCTGCATCCCAATTTTCTTTATCACTTATTTCATCTACCCACCAGTTTTCATCTTCTGATAGACGCACTATGCACCACTCTAAACTAGGTCCTGTTTTTTTTGTCATTGGATTGCCTTAAGTTTCAAATCTTTTTGAATGTCAACAAACTTGTTATAATTTTATTAAAATATCCGTAAACCTATATGTCTTTACATCACACTTTTAAAATATGAATGATATTTACAAAATACTAGTAAGACCTCTATTTTTTCGGATGAATGCCGAGAAAGCTCACGAAGTTGCGAGCAGTCTCCTGTCGTGCATAGAAAAGTTCCCCGTTTTGCGCAAGGCAATAGAAACGTTTATTAACACCCCTACTCAAACAACGAATGTTTTTGGAATAAATTTTCCCAATAAAATAGGTCTTGCGGCTGGATTTGATAAAGATGGTCACTTTCCAGGAATATGTAGTTCTTTTGGATTTGGGCACATGGAAATTGGTACAGTAACTCCGAAGCCGCAGCCAGGAAACCCAAAACCAAGATTATTCAGATTGGTTAAACAGGAATCGATAATTAATCGGATGGGATTCAATAACCAAGGGGCAGAATCAATGTGTCGTCGAGTTCAAAGATCTTACCCGAAAGGAAATCGAATCGCTCCTCTCGGTATAAATATTGGTAAGGCGAAGACAACTCCTATTAAAGAAACACTTAATGATTATTTAAGCTGTATAGAAACCTTAGATGAAGTTGCGGATTATTTTACTATTAATATAAGTTCCCCAAATACTCCTGGTCTGAGAGACCTGCATAAGCGAGAATTTCTAGATCCACTTCTCAAAGGTATAGATGTCAAAGTTTCTGAACTCTCAAGAGAAAATAATAAAGAAAAAACTCCTTGTTTACTTAAAGTATCGCCAGACGAAACATTTAACTCATTAGAAGAAATTTTAGATATTGCTATTAAGAACAATGTGAGAGGTATAGTCGCAACCAACACCACAACATCTAGACCAAAAAATATCATTATGAATGAAAGTGGTGGATTGAGCGGGAAAATCATAGAAGAAAAATCGTTAAAGATAATTAAATTTCTACACAAGCAATCAAACGGTAATTTACCAATCATTGGAGTAGGTGGTATTAAGGATGTAGATTCTGCAAAACGAAAGCTTGATGCAGGTGCATCTCTCGTACAAATATATTCAGGGTTTGTATATGAGGGTCCGCTTTTAGTTAAAAAAATTGTTAAGGGACTAAAAAAAAGGGAGCAGTGGATGACTTAATTCATTGAAAATCTTAAAGAACTTTTTATATGATTGGTAATCAAACATGAAGAAACTTACACTAGGAATATTATTCATACTGATATTAAGTAGCGGATTAAGTTTTCTCATTCTATTCGAAGGAGAAGTAAATCAAGTATCTTTATGGTGGGACAAATGGTCAAGAGACAGTGATTCACTTCCGTTTAGTCCATACAAAAAAAGGAGAGCTAATGCAGCCGATCTCGAATTTCTAAGTGCAAATAAAATAACGGTACAAGATAATAGGCTATTTTGGAAAGGAGAACGGGCTGAACTATTTCCGGAACTAACAACGGATGGAAACCTTGTTAGAATTATAATTGGTTCAGGCGGGAAGGGGTATTCGAATTCAGTTACAGCTAAAATTACTGGTGCGAACAATAAAGAGTTTAAACTTGGAAAAGTTCGCTTAGAAGATGGTTCCATTAAACAGGTTGATATAATCAAATCGTCAAAATGGACGAAAGAACCACTAGCCTACCTAAGAGGCGAAGAGTCGCCGTTCAGTGGAACCATAGAAACTAGGTTCCCTAGTGGGCAAATCATCGAAGAAACAAACTATCTATCTGGTAAAAGACATGGTAAAGTAATACGATATGACAGAACAGGTATTCCAATAGCAAATAAAGATTATGTGCATGGAAAAAAACATGGGACCCATATTTATTGGTTTCCTGTTACTATAGAACCATCCACATATATCCCTAAATACGGTAAAGACGGCGATTTAATTCTTACGCATTGGACATACCTGCATATTCAAGCGAAAGAAAAGTTTAAGGAAGAATACGGAAGCCATGAATCTAATCAATGGGTAGTTACAAATTACAGATTAACAGGAGGAGCCTTTCAAGTTAAATTACTTGAACATTGGGATCATAATGTAAAAGAAGGTCTCTTTGAGGGATTCGATGAATTTTCAAATAAAACCTTTAAAGATGAATACAAAAACGGATTGCGTATAAAACACCAGATATTCGATAAAAGTATTTGAATGGTGCTCAAGGGGGGACTCGAACCCCCACGCCTTACGGCACTAGATCCTTAGTCTAGCGCGTCTACCAATTCCGCCACCTGAGCATATTATAACTTGTAAAGTAAACTGCAGTATATTCAATAAGAAATTACAAAAAATGAAAGATGAAAATAATATTGTAATAAGTTTAAATAATGATGATTTCTTACCAAATTGGAATGAAAAGAGCAAAGAGGAGAAAAAAGCCCGGCGGAAACCAAAAAAAGATACGGGGAAAGTAAGAATAAAAAAGCAGATTATAAGCGATATGGTGTTCAAAGCGTATTTGAATCATAAAGTTACAGAAATACTTAAAGAAAAATTTAGATCGGATGGTATAACAAGAAAAATTATTAGTATAGCAGAAGAAATAGTTAACAAAAATGCATATGATCTAAAAGTAAGATATAAAGAAGATAAAAAAGGCTTTTGGATAAACAAAAAAACAAAGGAGATATATTCCGATAAATTAATAGCAATAAAATCAATTACTGATTCTAAAAAAGGAATAATTAAAATCAAAATTGAGAAAGAGTTTAAAATAGAATCTAAGTTTGAATACATTCTACATTGTAAAAAAACTGACTCTTTATTTCCACCAACAAGTTATGATTCGTTCTTAAATTTAATAGATCAACACATATTTAAAGAAAACATACAGTCAAAACATGAAGAATATATATCAACACTTGATAGCATAAATGATAACGAAAAAATTGTAACTTTATCTTCAAAATTGTTTAAGAAAGTAAAATTTGAAATCGATGGTAAAATGTTTAATGTGTTACAAGATGCAAAAGATTTTATTCTTACTAATAAATTGTCTAAATACTTTAATTATCAAAATGAAATTAAAAGTTCATATTCAAAGTTACAAAAAGACCAACAATTTGAATCGCTTAAAAAAAGACTAAACAATTATCCAAAGAAATATTTGGTTAATGATGTAAAAAATAATCTAATCTTAGTACTGAAAAAATTTAATTTTTTAATATTCAGAAAAAATAATATTGATTATGTTACAGCATATAAAAATAACTCTTTTCGGAAAGAATTACATGGATGTGCTAAAGAAATTTATCAGGTTTGCGAAAAATCAGACATAACAATAAAGGAGTTACTTGAGCTGTCGATTAAACTAAAGAAAACAAAAATCGAGATACTTCAAGAAATAAAGTTGTTAATAAAAGATGGCTTAATTCGTCAATATGAAAACGGTATTATTGAGTTGAATGCAGCATATAAAAACTAATATTTCTATTAAAATCACCAGTAGTAATTATCTTCATATAAAATTGCTGCATTTTTAATTCGTAGATAAAAGATGACCATTCTGAAAGAAATATACTGCACGATGTAATATTATCGAAAACTTCATTATAAAAAAATTCACTCTGGTTTACAACATTATAAAAATCACAATGTATTAAGTCTTTTTTGTTTGAATTTTGATGATATGATACTTTTGAAAATGAACTGCTTATTATCTTTGAAAATCCATAAAATTTACCAATTGACTTACATACGGTAGTTTTACCCCCACCTATTTCGCCATCTAAATATATGGAGAATGGACTTACAAGCCCGTTTAATTTTGAAACAACAGTTTTACTTGTATCGAAAGTCGATATCGTATTGCATTTCCATAATAACTCTTTCTCCCACATAATATAATCTAATTATATAACATTAAGATCAGCATTATACTATTGAATAAAATATGTACGGCTATTGGAAATAGAATATTCCCAAATTTCTCATACACAATTGTTAAGAAAATTGACAATGTGAAAAGTACCGTTGAAGCTAAAATGTTTTGGTGTATTATGCTAAAGGATACCGCAACTATGATACTAGAGCACAACATTGTAGTATATTTTTTTAAATATCGATATAGTATAGACCTAAATATTATTTCTTCGATAATAGGTGCTATAATCAAAATTGAGGTAATTAATCGCATGCTAATTACTCCTGACTGCTTTATTTCGTTTACAATTCTCTGTTCCTGGTAATCGGGCAACAAAGCTTTTGTTGTTAAAGATATAATATATATTATTGGTATAAAAAAGAGTAGTATGCTGACGAAATCTTTTATTTTTTCTTTTAAATTATAAATTTTCTTCTCTTGGTTGAGTACAAGGAAATAGAGTACGATTAGTAGTAAAGAAATTTCAGGGATTATAAAATATGATGCTATTAGAATTAATCCTATTTTTTCTTTTTCTGTACTTAATAAATTTATTTTTAACACTTAGAAATCATTTCTGTACTTATAAAGACAATCACCTTTGATGTATGTATTCAAAATTTTCCCATTAAACACCTTTTCTTTGAATGGAAGATTACATCCCTCATTCCCTTGTATAGCTCTCGTTATTGTGGTGTTATCGTTTGGATCATAGATAAAAAAGTCCGCTACATCATTTTTATTCAGCGTATTGTTATTTATTCCAAGGATTCTGGACGGATTATAACTCATCTTTTGCACAACCTTTATTAGTCCAAGTCCATGGTTTTCATTAACAATCGCTATTGATTGCAAAAATGCATTCTCCAAACCAAGCGTTCCCATTGGAGCTTTATCATACTCTTGATTTTTGTCATCGATATTGAACGGTTGGTGACCAGATGAAATCGCATCTATGGTGTTATCCAATATCCCTTCTATTAATTTTTGCCTGTCTTCTTCTTCTCTAAAAGGAGGCAACGCTTTACTAAATGAATCGAACTCTTCAACTCCGCTTTCAGTATTAAATAAGTGGTTCGATGTCACATCACATGTTATGTCAATATTATCCTCTTTGGCTTTTCTTATTAATTCTACTGAACCTCCTGAAGATATAGATGTTAAATGTATTCTAGCCTTGGTATACTTAGAAACCATTATTGCTCTTTGCACAAAAAGTTCTTCCGCCATTCTAGGGTAGCCTTTAAGCCCCATTTTCAATGACATTAAACTTTCATGGGCACTTGCATCAGGAGAAAGTGACAAGTCTCTTGGAAGATCAAATATTGGTAAATTAAACATAGATGCATATTCTACAGCCTTGCAATAAATTTGATTATTTTGCGGGGAATTCGGGCTATCAGTTACAGCTACAATACCAGCCTCCTTAAGGGAACCTAGTGGAGCTAAATGTTCACCCCTTGAATTTAAAGTTAAACACCCGCTTAAATATATTTTTACATGTTTTTTTTGTAGGACAGTTTCGCGCACATAATTTAAGGTTTCTGGATTATCTGCCATCGAAGAGAGTGAGGGCATTGCCAATACGGATGTAAACCCACCTGATAAAGCCTTTTTACTAACAGCATCAATGCTTTCTTTGAAATTTATGCCGGGTTGTTTTACATGACATCTTAGATCGATTAATCCAGGAACGATATACTTTCCTTTTAGTGAAATTATTTCTGTATCATTATTTACATTCTCTTCATTACTACCAACATCATCAATTCTTCCATTTTTGATAAACAAATTTTTCTTATCTAATTTGCTGTTGGCTGGATCAACCACAATTCCATCTTTTAAATATAGTGATTTCATAGAATAACTTGGTTATTTTCAGCACAGCAGAGGTGTAAAATTGCCATTCTTACGATCACGCCATTTGAAACTTGATCAATAATAACAGAATTTTCCGAATCCGCTAAGCTGGTATCAATCTCAACACCTCTATTGATTGGCCCCGGATGAAGTATTAGAGTTTTGGCAGAAGGTTTACAACCATTCTTGCGAAGACCAAACATTCTTGAATATTCCTCCAGTGAAGGAAAGTGGGTCTGTGTTTGTCGTTCATGTTGTATTCTCAATAGCATTATAGCATCCGCTTCATCTATTGCTTTCTCAAGGTCATAGGAAACTGTAACTCCTAGCTCTTCCATTTTTTGAGGAACTAGCGTTGAGGGTCCTGAAAGTGTCACTTCAGCACCTAATTTAAGCATTCCCCAAATATTTGATCTTGCAACTCGGCTGAATAAAATATCACCAAGAATGGTAATTTTTTTTCCTTTTAAATTTCCCAACTTTTCACGAAGAGTGAAAATATCTAGCAACGCTTGACTGGGATGTTCATGTGCACCATCACCGGCGTTGATTATCGGAACATCTATCATTTTTGAAAGAAAGTGAGCAGACCCGGGAGATGAATGTCTCAGCACTATTGCGTCTGCACCCAATGCTTGTATATTACAAGCCGTATCTCTCAAGGATTCCCCTTTTGTAAGACTGCTAGATTTCTCTGCTATTGAAATGATATCTGCATCTAAACTTTTCGCGGCAACTTCAAATGCTATTCTTGTTCTGGTGCTAGGCTCTAGGAATAAGTTTACAATCCTTTTACCTTTCAGAGAAAATTGAGAATCAATTTTAGACTTCCCCGACTCCTTTAGTTTTTGTGCGGTATCTAGTAGAAAATTAATTTCTGAAGCAGATAAATCTTTAATCCCTATTAAGGACCTTTTATTCCAACTATTTTTCACCACAATAGCTTTTGTGAAACATCCTCGGGCGAACTCTTTCCAATTGAATTAGGGATATGTTTAGGTGAAGATCCTGTCTTATCTTTTATATGTTTTTCTTTTTTAGCAATCATGCCTCTTAACATTTCAATAGTTTTTTGCTTTATCCACATAGAAGTAGCAGACGACTTACTATAATCTGCGGGACCGTTATTGTGTACTCTTCCATGTTCAACTAGGTCGCAACTTTGTTGAAATTCTTTTTCATTGTGAGGATCGTAAACTGCATAAGTTTTTCCCCCCATTCCTTTTACAACCGCAAAAACTGGAACATCACTTGGTCCATCAGCGATGTAAATCATCTGGTCTATTGGGATTCTACGGTCAACATGAGATATAGATGCATTTACATCGATGTTAATATTCTTATTAGAACCCTTATTAACCTCAAAAATAAATCTTGTTTTAATAGTATTATCTACCGTCATTCCAACTTGGGAGATTTCCAGGTCGAGAGGTAAAGAAAATTCAGTTTGACTTTGATAATTAGGTGGCAATGGAGATTCAATAAATTCACAAGCAAATACATCTTCAACAAATGGGAAAATATCACTTCCTTTAATCATTGGAGATAAACCTGTGCTTATGATGTAATGTTCCAATTTAAAATCGTGATCCTTAAATTCCTCTTGTAATGGAATTAAAGATAGAGTTTCAAAAAAATCAGGCAGTCCGGGACAGAAGACTAAATTCTTGCCTAAATCTGATAACTTTTGATTCGTTAGCCCTCTCATTGGACCGTTTTTTACATAACTCAAGAGGTGGTTTAAATAAATCGTATCTCTAGAAACTTTACACCCTCTCTGAAAGTATATTTCAGGCAATCTGTTTACCTCTTCCCAGAATACTGTTTCATTTACACCGTAATGTTCGAAAAGAGGAGTCTGCATGTAACCTGGTATTAAGGTCTTATCAAAGTCCCAAATACAGGCTATAATGTTGTGGCCGTATGGATGTGACATATTACTGAATCGCGTTTTGACGATTTTGATCAAATAACATATTAAGTTTAATAATGGAAATTATGCCAAATATCGAGCCGTTTCGTATTCGCTTTACTGAATTGGAAAAAACTCTGTCTAAGCCAGAGACTTTTCAAGACAATTTAACGGCATCAGAACTTTCAAAAGAGCACAGAAGATTACAAAGTATATTAGAAGTATTCGATAAGATCACTGACCTGGAGGATCAGTTAATCCAATGTGAATCACTTTCAGAAGATCCAGAATTGGCCGAGGAAGTTAAAATTGAAGTTGAATTACTAACTTCTGAGATAACAATAAATAAAGAAAAGTTAATGATATCCATGCTGCCACCCGACCCTGAGGTTGGTAAAAATACGATCGTAGAAATTCGGGCAGGTACAGGCGGAGATGAAGCATCTTTGTTTGCTGGTGATTTGTATAGGATGTACACAAGGTTCGCTGAGACACAGGGATGGAGTGTGGAATGCCTAAGTCAAAGCAACTCAGGAACAGGCGGTTTTAAAGAAGTAATATTTATTGTTAAAGGAGAAGATGCGTGGTCAAAAATGAAATATGAAAGTGGCGTTCATAGAGTACAAAGAATACCAATCACTGAGTCTGGAGGAAGAATACATACATCGACATCAACTGTAGCTGTACTACCCGAAGCTAAGGATGTTGAGATTTCAATTGATCCGAGCGATTTAGAGATAAGCGTATGTAGAGCAAGTGGCCCTGGGGGACAAGGGGTTAATACCACTGACTCTGCGGTTCAAATACAGCACATTCCATCAGGAATTAATGTTTATTGTGCAGATGAAAGATCACAGCTAAAAAATAAGAATAAAGCTATGACTGTATTAAGAAGTAGACTACTACAAAAGAAACAAGCTGAAGAAAATGCTAAATACGCTCAAAATCGTAAAAGCCAAGTAGGGACTGGGGATCGAAGTGAAAGAATAAGAACATATAATTTTCCCCAAAGCAGAGTCACTGATCATCGCGTCAATTATACATCACATGCACTACAGGAAACGATGATGGGTGAAATAAGCCACATTATATCTTGTTTGGAAAAAGAAGATCTAGACGAAAAGATTAGAACGGTCCATTTAAATCAAAATGAATAATCAATATTCGGCTTTAGAAATTTTAAAGAAATCAACTGAATTCCTTTCAAAATATAATGTAAAAAGCCCAAAATGTGATGCAGAATGGATAATTTGCCACTTTTTAAAAATCGAAAAATTAGATATATATTTGGATCGATATTTAATTACAGAGAAAGAAACCCTAGATAAAATTAGAGATGCCATTTTAAGAAGGTCGAAGAGAGAACCCCTTCAATATATTTTAGGTAAAGTTGATTTTTGTAATATAACTCTGAAGTGTGACAGTAGAGCATTAGTACCTCGATTTGAAACAGAATTATTGGTAGAAATAATAGTAAAAGAACATCAAGTTAACTTTGATGGCAGAATAATAGATTTTGGCACGGGTACAGGTGCATTAATAATTAGTTTAGCTAAACAATTCCCTCTTGCTACTTGTATAGGGATAGATAAATCAAAAGACTCAATCGAATTAGCAGAAGAAAACGTATCGCTTAACAACTGTAATGATAATGTAGAACTCATTCATCATGATTGGTATCAAAATATTAATAGTTTAAAAAAAGCTGATATACTAGTTTCAAACCCTCCATATTTGACACTCGATGAATGGTCTAATGCAGAACCTGAAGTTAAGGATCATGACCCCAAGGATGCTCTTATTGCATCAGATGGCGGAAAGACAGATTTGAAACAAATTACCACCATTGCTCCAGTATTCCTAAAGAAAGGTGGTATGATTGCACTTGAATTTGGCTCAGGGCAGAGTGATTTTCTGATAGAAAACCTTAAAGATCGTTTTTATAATATTACAATCAAGAATGATTTAACTGGAAAAAGAAGGTTCCTTGTAGGCTTTTTAAAAGATTAGTTTTTTTCTAAAGGGTCGGTGGTTTTCACAGAGATATTTATGTCTGCACCAAGTTGTAAGTAATCATTCACAATGTTTATTGTTTCATTGAGAGCAATGTCTATATCATCAGGTTTACTAAAGTCATCTTTTTTGTTGATATCTTTTACATCAATTCCTCGTGCAATTCTCGATTGATTTACCTGTTCAGTAACAATCGATAAAACTATTTCTCTTGTTGGATAAGATAAATTAGTAAATGTTTTATATTTATCTTTAAAGTTAGCATTTTCAATATTTTCCTCATTTCTTTGGTTTAATCTTTTAGATAAGTCTAAAGAAAATGTTTTTTGCTCTCTCTTGCTCTTTATGAAATCAATGTTTTGTTGAAGATAACCGAATATTTCAGATACTGATCTCCTTTCGTTTGCTTTTTCATTAAGAGTTTTTATAGAATCTTCATCAAAGGAATATTGTTCCTCAGTTTTCCTGAAGTTTACCGCCGGAATTTTATCATTTGGAAGTGCATTTTCTAAATCCGATTCGCCAATCGGTAAAAACATATTAATTGAAGGTATAGAAATGTCACTTTTTACTCCATTAATTTGAGTACTTTTACCACTTGGAAGATAATATTTTTGAATAGTTACTTTAGCAGTACTTGTTTTCGCAGAAGTCCTGTTTGCGAGAATGTTGAAGGGTAAATTCATTTGAATCATAGATTGCACGGTACCTTTTCCGTGAGTAGTTTTATCCCCTATTATTATCGCACGCTTATGGTCTTGTAATGCGCCCGCTACGATCTCTGAAGCAGATGCTGAATATCTAGAAACCAGTGTAAACAAAGGTCCATTCCAAGTCAGTTTTGGGTTGAAATCAAACTTCTTACGGATTTTACCATCTGTGTTCTTTACCTGAACGACAGGACCCCTAGTTATAAAAAGTCCCGTAAGACTTACTGCTTCACTAAGGTATCCACCCCCATTTCTTCTTAAATCCAAAACCAATGCCTTAATATTATGGAGTTTTAATTTCTTGATTAATTCTTCTACATCATCTGTAGCCTTGGGCCCGCTTCCTGAAGAACCATAAAAAGATGGTAGTTCTATAATTCCAATTTTAGCTTTCTCCCCCATTAAGTCGATTTCCTTTAATGACGCTTTGGCTAAATTCTCAGTTAGTTTGATTTTATCTCTGATAATTCGAACAACTTTTGTAGATCCCGGTTCCTTAATTGGTTTTATTTCCAGCCTTACCAAAGTATCCTTTGGGCCCTTGATAAGATCCACAATTTTTGTAAGCTTCATATCAACAACATCGACAAAATCGCCTTCAGATTGGGCTACTTTTAGTATTACATCCTCAGGCTCTAGGTCTCTTGAAGCTTCAGCTGGTCCACCCGGTAAAAGTGATTTAATGGTACAATACCCATCCTCATCCTGTAATCTGGCACCAATACCAACGAACTCATTATTCATTTCTTGATCAAATCTTTCTTTTTGTTTCATATTCATGAAGACCGTGTGTGGATCAAACATGTGTGTAAATGTAGTAAGATAAATCTCCTGTACATCACTCGACTCAAATTCATTTATATTATTGATCCATCTCGTGTAACTTCTTTTTAAATTCTCTCTGGTTTTAATAATGTAATCTTCAAGTTCCACCATATCACTTGAAATAGTTGTAGTATTATCGTCTACTTGATTGATGATATCGCGGATAAATTCAAAGCTAATGAGATTTTTCCAATTTTTATCTAAGCTATCTTCGCTTTCTGACCAAAGTTTTGTGTCTACATTAACTTCATAACTTTTATCTCCAAAAAGATCTGGTTCAGAGTCTAATTCATTTAAAACCCAATTTAACCTAGAAATGGCTTTGTGTTTATATTTGTTATAAATTTCAAATCCTGGAAGTAAATTTCCCTGTTCGAAATGGGTTTTTAGTGTTTTTGCGTACTTTTCATGAAACTCATTAATTTCTCTTTTCGTAAAATAAAGTTTTTGCTTATCAAGTTTATTAACAAATCGCTCAATAAAAGATGTAGCATTCAAGTCTGGAACTCCAAGTTTGTTAAAATGTGCTTGTTCAAGAACTTTAATCAACCATTGGGTTTCATGCTTCATTAATGCAGTAGGATAAAGATCCTGCCCTTGAACTACTAAATTACCACCGGTTACTGATAAAAAGAGAAAAAGAGAAAATTGTTTTATGGTTTTAAGACTTGTCATGACTGTTTGGCTTTTCATTAAATAGACTTTTTGCTTTTTCTAAAATATCCTTTTCACTTTTCGTAAGGCAACCAAATCCTCTTTCGTTTATCTTATCTAGGATTTTATCAACCTGAGTTTCTAACTTTCGATCTGTATCTAAATTGATTGTGTATGATGGAGAAAGATCTGACTTAGTATTATGTGAATTTTTATTATGATGTCTAAAGGTAAATTTTGGCAAAGCTAAGTAATTGAAATATTTGGTAGTCATAAAGGCACCAGCCATCATTCCACCTAAATGAGCGGAATGAGCTATGCCAGAAGTATTTTTAAGCTCAGAAAATATAAATCCGTAGATTTCTAAGCCCAAAACACCAATTAAGAGATACTTTGGTCTTAATGTTATTGGTAAAACAAAAAAGAGTAAAAAAGTAATTGGGTTATCAGGTCGCTTTAAACAAAAAAAAGATAAACTAGCCATCACAAAAGCAGAACTGCCAATTAATGAAGATCCAGTCGTTGAAAATATCAACCAGAGAATGGAACCTGCGAAAACGCTAAAAAAATAGAAGCTAATGAAACTAGACTTAGATAAATGCTGTTCAACATTTCTGGATATGAAGTGTATTCCAAGAATATTAAAAATTAGGTGTAAAGGACCATCATGTAAAAAACTGTATGTCAGAGTACTCCAAATCATACCTGAAAGTACATTATCGAAAGATAAACTGAATACAGATAACAGAAGCGTCTCTAGTGAAAAAAACTTTAGAATTGATTGTAGGACGAAGATTATAATCAAAAATAAAATAATGTAATCTGTCGTAGATTTAAAGCTTACAGCCAGAGGTTTCCTCATATATGGTCTATCGTAAAGCACACCTTTAGATTATATTGGTAAATATTTTATGCAAACATCGATTTAAGTAAAAGAGATGATTTCAAGAACACCATCAATGATAGTATTTGTAATTATTATCAGTGCACTAACGATATTACATACAGATAATTTCACAATTACTGCGAAAATCATAGTAATTACCAACGGGATTCTACTAACAGCAATTCAAATATGGAAAAGGAATTACATGACCATAGGAATAATAAGTATACCAATGATGCTAATAGGAATTAAGTACACTCAGCAAAAAAACATACAATTTGAGAAACATAGAATCTTTGAATTCACTGCGTGGGTAAAAGTAAATGAGTTAATTGATAATAATAAAATTAAATCGAGTAGTGTGTATAGCTGCAAAATTATAAAAACGGAATACGCAAAAGTTAATTTGAAAAAAAGAGTAAATAAATTCGTATTCGATAGAAAAATGAATGTTAAAGGAAATAATATTCTAAAAGTAGTGGCAACTTATCATGATAATAAAATATGTTTAGTAAAAAGAATACTAAATAATAATAATAATAAAATATCAATAGATTATATAAGCAATAAAACAAGGATGACAAAGGAGGTAAAAGCGATCACCATGGCACTATTGTTTGGTGATAAAACACTATTATCTACAAAACAAAAAGAATTTTTTCGAAATTCGGGAACTATGCACCTTTTTGCGGTCAGTGGTTTACATGTAGGATGCTTATTCTTGTTTTTAACAACTTTGTTTCGAAGTATGGGTTTAAATATTACAAAAACAAATTTTATTACAATATTATTACTATTAATATATTTATATTTGGTTAATTTTTCTGTATCTGCAACGAGAGCTTATACAATGTTGTTGATTTGGGTTTTATCAAGATTTATTGGAATAAAAACGAACCCGATAAACATTTTAACTGTCACAGCAATCATTATAATGATAAATAATAACGCGATTGTTACAGAAATATCTTATTATTTAACAATATCAGTTGTGGCATGTATTCTTTACTTAAATCAAAGTATAAAAATTCATTTAAATTCTGTTTTCTTACAAAAGATGTTTAATCTTGGATTAGTAAATTTAGGAGCGTTCATAGGTAGTTTTATGATTATAGCAAAAAGTTTTATGATAGTAGTTCCTGGTTCATTAATATCAAATATGCTGTTAGTTCCAATAATTGGAATATTATTACCATTTGCTTTTGTTGTTTTAGCTATCTCTTGGATACCGCAGGAATACTTATTTACTTCAATATATAATGAAGTAATTTTATTGATACAACAGTTATGTAAATATATTGGGTCTTTTAAATATAGTACTATAACTGTAGTCGATAACTCATCGTTTTATTTTGAGAAATATTTACTATTCATTATAATTATATATAATACTTTTGATTTTATAAAGGAATTAAAAATCAAAATCTTATTTTTAATTCTCTGTTTAGTTTTAATTTATTGATTTCAAAAAATTTACAATCCAAAATTTTATTTCTTTCTCTTCTATTTCGCCTCTCGATTTAAAAATTATTTCTCCATTATCTCCAATGCATATTATTGATGGAGTGATAACCTCGTCCGCAAAACCGATAATATCCAAAATTGGCCTTCCTTCGTAATAGGTACTAAGAAAATTTTGACACGACAATTGAGCACGCTTTAATTGCTCTAGGATTTCATTCTTTTCCTTTTCTTCAGATAAACATATTGTTGAAACCGATAGTCCTCTTTTTCTATACCGTTTGTAAATATCCGTAACTTTGAGTAAATTATTTCGAAAATTCTTATCTGAAGTTCGCCAAACATAAAACAAAGAAATTTTCTTATTATTAAATTTCAGAAAGAATTGTAATTTTTTGCTATCGCTTGCCGTTAGACGTACTGTTTCCTCCGAATACCTTTTTAATATTTTCGCTGTTTGTTTTTCATCTGTTTGGGTTTTAATTTCAGTTCCATAAACCTTTGTTATTATTGGTTTGTTTTTTTCATGTTCATTTATTAGTTTCTGTATGTTTAAAACTCTAATATCTCCACTCTTTGTTTTATCACCCATTTTTCCTTTATATATTAATTCGTTTTCAGAATTTAATATTACAATAGATGGTGTCATTTTAATTCCATAAAAATTCGTTATTATTTGGTTTCGTCCGTCGTATATGTACGGAGAGCTAATCTGATTTCTTTCAATTAGTATCTTCATATCTTCTATTTTTACCCCTGTATCTGTGTAACTTAAATCATCTGGCGTTAATGCATTAGGATAATTAGGTGATATTAAGTATATATCGTTTTTATTTTTTTCGATATTTGAGTTTATATTTTTAATAAATCCCAGGTATTCAATCGAAAATTTACAATGTGGTGATATAAAAATTAAAATTTTTCCCTTTTCTGATTCAAAAATGCTATTTGTATAATAACCTTTGTTTACTGAAATCAATTTAAATTCTTCTACAGTAATATCTTTTTCACCAGCAATTATTTTTATTACGACAATTAAATATAATAATATAAATTTCATTGTATATTTTTTAAGTAAATATTGTCTTTCCTTGTTGTAGCATGTTATGAAAACTAAATGTATCCAAATGATTTAGTAAAGTTTTGGTTTAAGGGAAAAGGTCATTGGTCGGATGTTCCCGATGAAAAATGGCTTGATTGGCGCTGGCAAATGAAAAATCGTCTTAAGAATTTAAATGATTTTTCTCAGTACCTACAATTGACCCCTGAAGAGGTTCATGGGTTGGAGTCAGCCGAGAATCGTCTTTCGGTCGCCGTTACTCCCTATTTTATGAATTTAATGGATCCTATTGATCCAAACTGTCCAATTAGGAAACAGGTGATTCCTGTTGAAAATGAATCCCAAATTTCTGAAGAAGAGTTATGGGATCCCGTCGGAGAAGAGTCTTCTATGCCTGTAGAATCAATTGTTCACAGGTATCCAGACCGTGTGCTATTTTTAGTTACAGACCGATGTGCCGCCTATTGTAGGTACTGTACACGAAGTCGTTTGGTTTCAAATGCACAAGGATATGGCTTTCATCCCAATATCGAATCTGGGCTTAATTATGTTCGTAATAATACAGATGTTAGAGATGTTTTACTCAGCGGTGGAGATCCATTACTTTTATCTGATGATAAATTGAATTATATTTTAACAAGTTTAAGTGAAATTGATCATGTAGAGTTTATTAGAATCGGCTCCCGAGTTCCTGTTTTTTTACCTCAAAGAATTACAAAATCTTTACTAGATGTTTTTTCCAATATTTCTAATTTATGGCTTAGTTTACACATAAATCATCCTAGTGAATGCACCATTGATCTTAAAGAAACTACGCATAAATTAGCAACTGTCGGAATTCCCCTTGGCAATCAGTCTGTACTTTTGAAGGGGGTAAATGATAATATAGAAACGATGAAAAGCCTTATTCATCGGCTCCTTATGATGAAAGTTAAACCTTATTATTTATATCAATGTGACCTTATCAAAGGAAGTTCTCATCTAAGGACTGATGTAAACACTGGTATTGATATTATACGGGGGTTGCGTGGTCATACGACTGGTTATGCAATACCGCAGTTTGTTATAGATTCACCAAATGGAGGAGGTAAAATTCCGCTATCTCCTAATTATGCCTCTTTTAACGAAGACGGCTCAATTTTGTTAAAAAATTACTCCAATAAAAGTTATCTTTATCCAGCCATAAAAGATCCTTTGGTCTCTATAATTGAATGATCTTCAATCAGTCAGTTCTGATAGGCATAACAACACACAAAATTTTTGGTAAGTCTGCTTCTTCTGGAGATACCTTAAAGACACCAGGACTCATATCATCTCTAAATTCTAGAGATATTTGGTCCATTTGAATTGAACGTAAGGGATCTAACAAAAATTTTGGATTAAATGAAACCGTTGATTCCTCTCCTTCATAAACAATCGGCATTGATTCGCATGCATCACCCAAAAGGCTTTGCCCCGATATTACCATCTCTTTATTTTTAATACGGAGAGTAACTCTTTCATCTGAAACCAGTGCTGCTCTGTTTACGCATTCTTGCATAAGTTCTCTTTCAACCATCGCTGATTTAAAATCATCTTTTGGGATAACTTGCTTGTAATTTGGGTATTTCCCTTCAACTACTTTTGAAACTAGGTAAACTGATTCCCTAAAGCCTTGCTCCTCATTTTCCCCTGAATCCACTTTTAGTTCTATGGATACCTGTCTATCTGTGAATGAAATATTTATTTTGTCTCCATTTTTTGGTAGTTTTACAAGTTCATTCACAGTAAGTGAAGGTAAAATGAATTCTCCTTGGGCATTTTCCTCCGTCTGCATGCTTTTGGTAGCAACAGCAAGCCTTCTTCCGTCAGTTGCGACCAATGATAGCAAATCTTTTTCGAACTGGAAAAAAACACCTTTAAGCATATATCTTTCTTCGTTAACAGATTGAGCAAATGACACACTCTTCAACATCTGAGTAAGTTCATCTCTTCCTATTTCGGTACTCTTTCTTTCTTCTAACTCAGGTAATGGTGGAAATTCTTTACTATCCATTCCTATGATATTAAAAATAGAACCTCTTGTTGTAATGGTGGATTTGGAGGTATCCTTACATTCTACACTAACTTCCATGTCAGCAAGTTCCCTGACAATCCTTGAAAGATCTTTTACCGGCAGAGTAACTGATCCTTCTTCGGATACATCAGCCTTAACGGAACATCGAATACCTAGATCAAGGTTTGTGGTCGTCAAATGAATTAAATCTTTTCTAGCTTCAATAAGGACATTTTGCAAAATTGGCATTGTTTTGCGTGAACCTACAACACTGGTAACTAATTGTAGTCCTGAACTGAAGTGATCTCTGTTAATCTTAAATTTCATTAATATTGGGTATGTAAAATCTTATGACAAATAACAACGTATAAATATTAAATATATAATTTTATAAAAAATCTCTATTCTTATTATAAATGAAAATATTTCCAATAAGTATACAAGACAATGAGCGATAGAGGTTTAAGGAAAAAAAAATTGTGAAAAGAATCTTTAGAAATTGTTGTGAGTTTTGTTTTTGTGTAAAAGAATACCGAAAAAGTAGATTATAGATAAGTTATTCTCATGGAAATTATTTTGATGCAAGTTTTTCTAGGTATTCCCAAAATCCCTTGTGCTCTTCAAGTATAGACTCTTCGGAAGCAGGCAATTTACACCGAAAAAGAAAATCGTTAAGAGAGTTTTTAGGTAGAATAAAGTGACAATGTAGAGCAATTTTGATTTTTTCAAAATAAACCCTAAATGTCCCAATACGAAGACGATAGAATAATTTACCATTACGATTAAACTTACCGATTTCTTGATTTCTCCCATCAAGGATATCACTAGAAAGAGAGCTTAATTTCTCCATGAGCACTAATTGTTCGCCTTGCGTAAGCGAATTCAATATTGATAGACTTTGATTTGAAAAAGTAACCTGAAACATAATTCTAAAAGATAATAGCTAAACCTGTGAATTCAAGAATTTTGAACTTTAATATGCAGTTTATTTTAATTACAGAATGATTAAGAAAAACCTTACTAGTTTCAGCCCGCAAGAAACTTTTGAAATCAAAGAGGCAAAAACAGTCATGGAGAACGAAGCTCAGGCTATCCATCTTTGTGCAGAAAGACTAAATAAAAACTTTTTAGAAGCTCTTGATATATTGTCTTCTAATCATGGAAAAATAGTAGTAACAGGTATTGGAAAATCTGGACATTTAGCCAAAAAAGTAGCAGCAACGCTTTGTAGTACAGGGACGGCCGCGGCATTTCTTCATCCAACAGAAGCTATTCATGGGGATCTTGGCATTCATCAATCAGGTGATCCTGTAATATATTTATCAAACAGTGGGACGACACCAGAGTTAATATTTCTAGAACCAGTTTTGAGAAGTAGGCGGGCAAAAATAATAGGAATACTGGGAAACATAAAAAGTCCTTTAGCTGATAAGGTTGATTGTGTTCTAGATTCTTCTGTCGCCGTTGAAGCAGACCCTCTTGGTATCGTTCCTACCGCCAGTTTTATGGTAAGCTCAGCATTATGCGACGCACTAGCATCTTCCCTAATGAAAAGAAAAAACTTTTCAGAAAATGATTACGCAAAGACCCACCCTGGTGGGCAGCTTGGAAGAAATTTAATCCTAAAAGTTGAGAATGTCCTTCATAATAAGGAAAATATAGCATGTGTGGGCAAGAACGAGAAGATGAGGAAAGTGGTGTCAGAAATGACAAAATTCCCCCTTGGTGCTGCTTGTGTGATGGAAAATAACAGCTTTATCGGAATCATAACAGAAGGAGACTTACGGCGAGCGTTAAATGAATCATGCGAATTAGATTCAACAACAGCAGAGGAATTAATGTCGGTGAACCCAAAGCATATTTGCCCAAATGTTTCTCTTGGAGAAGCTCTTGAGGTGATGGAGGAGGGAGATTCTCAAATATCTATTTTACCTGTTCTCGACCCCGTTAACTCTAACTTAATAGGTTTGCTACGTTTACACGATATTTTTACTTAAGATATTAAAATGAAGCAGAAAAAAATACTTCTTCTATTTATAACAGTTTTAGGGGTTATAGGTGGCTCTTATTTGATGATTCAAATTAAACAAGCTTTAGACGAATATTACCACTGGAAGTCAAGAGAAGCAGTTTTAGAAAAAGAATTAGACGACCTTAGGCAAGAAGTATCAAAACATAGAAAATTTTTAGAAAAATTAAGAACAGACCCGAATTACCAAGAAGAAATTGCAAGAAAAGAGCTTGGTTATGGAAAAGAGGGAGAAAAACTTTACCGGTTTCCAAAAGATAAAATTGACATAAATTCAAATAGAGAAATTTCCATCAAAAATGATTAAAGAAAATTTAGAGGCAGCTGAAAAATCTAAAAAGATTTTTCCTAGTACGAAAGCAAACTGTGAAGAATACATTAGTTTAAAAAGTCTACCATCATGGGCGAATGAATCTATAACAGAACTTATAGAAAAAGAATGCTGGGAAGAGTTGAATGATAGATTTTACAAAAGCCTATCATTTGGGACAGGGGGAATGAGAGGAAGGACTATAGGGAAAATTGTAACCCAAGAAGAAAAAGGAAAAAGTTCAGAAAAAGAAACTCCAAAACACGCAGCTATAGGTACAAATACCTTAAATGAAATTACGATAGCAAAAGCAACAAAGGCCCTTTTCAAATACATTGAAGAATGGCTTTCAATTAACGGAGAATTCGAGCAACCACGCTTAGTGGTTGCGCATGATGTTCGTCACTTTTCTCCAGAATTTTCAAAATTAGTGGCAATTACATGGGAAAAATTGGGTGGATACGCCATGATATTTGATGGACCGCGATCAACACCCCAACTTAGTTACACCGTTAGAAACCGTCAGGCACACACAGGCGTTGTTATTACGGCAAGCCATAATCCATATCATGATAATGGTTTTAAGGCTTATTTTAATGATGGAGGTCAACTTGTACCACCTCACGCTCAAAAGGTGGTTGAATATTTTAACGATTTTAATTTGGAGGAAATAGTAGAATTATTGAGTACCGACAGAGACCTTGGTGAACTTAAGCTTCTCGGTAAAGAGGATGACCTTTCATATGGAGCAGTTTTAGAGGATGCCGTACTTTCTCCAAATTTACTTAGTGAGCAATCTGTTAAATTAGTATTTTCTCCCATTCATGGGACCGGCGGTATATCCACAATCCCCGCTTTATTGGATCATGGGGTAGATGTAGTAACAGTTAAATCACAGAACCAATTTGACCCTAACTTTTCTTCAGTAAAATCACCTAATCCAGAAAACAAAGAAGCACTATCTTTATCAATCGATGAAGCAAAACGAACTAAATCTGATGCGGTATTAGCAAGTGATCCAGATTGTGATCGAATTGGAGTAGCTGTTCGAAATGAAAAAGATTTCGTTTGTTTATCTGGAAATCAAATAGCCTGCCTTCTCGCTGAATATCGATTAATCTCACTAAAATCTAAACAATTGCTAAAGCCAGAAAATAAGGATGGATTTACTTTATTAAAAACATTTGTAACTACCTCCATGTTAGAGAAAATAGCAAAAGAGCATGGCGTAAATTGTGTAAATACCCCAACAGGTTTTAAGTGGATGGCTCAGAAGTTAAATAACTACGAAGACAGAGCTATTTTAGGGATTAAAGAAAAAGAGGGAATAGGTATTGATTTTGATTCAACCGACCTTTTTACAAGGATAGATATTTTATCTAGATATTCTAAATATGTAGTATTAGCTGCGGAAGAAAGTTACGGATACTTGCCAATGGATTTAGTAAGGGATAAAGATGGAAATGCAGCGTCTTTAGCTGTTGCAGAGCTTTTAGCATACCTAAAGTCCTTAGATATAAAGCCTTTAGATTTCCTTGATAAACTTTATATAAAATACGGTTTTCATTATGAGAAAACTGAAAATATTTATTTCGATGGTGCTGAGGGGAGTGAACAAATTATTAAAATAATGAAATCCCACCGAAAATCGCCGTGTGAAAAATTTAACGGATTAGCAGTTTCAAAAGTAAAAGATTTTAGTCATTCAGGCCTACTTGATGAAGAGGATCAATCTATTGAAAAGGAAAACTTTATTATGATCACCCTGGAGAATGGTTTCAAAATCGCGATCAGACCCAGCGGTACTGAGCCTAAAATAAAGTTTTATTTATTTGGCGAAAGTTTACCAAATCCCCAAAATATTTCGGAAACAAAAGAAAAAATTATTTCACAAATCAACGAACTTGGGGCATTTTTAGTAAATGACGCAAAAGAAAGGGCAATTTAACTTATTTTGAGAATTCTAATAGCTGCAGACTAGATGAGCATACAAGCTGGATTTTCTAAATAATTGGATAAGGTTTTTAGAAAACCTGCCCCTATTGCACCGTCAACGAGCCTGTGATCGCAACTTAAGCCTAAAGTTAATGTCTTCCCAGCGACTACCTTACCCCTCTTATTTACCACAGGTTTTTCAATAGAGGAACCAACAGACAAAATGGCAGCATTGGGCGGATTAATTATTCCGCTAAAAAAGTCTATACCAAACATTCCGAGATTGGTAACAGTAAAGGTAGAACCAGACATAGCTTCCGGTAATAGCTTTTTACTTCTCGCCTTGTTAATGAGAGATTTTGCTTCTAGTGAGACTTCTTCAAGTGAAAGTTGGTCTGCATTATTTATAACAGGGGTTAGCAATCCACCCTCTACGGCCACTCCAAAAGCAAGATTAACTTCCGCATGATAAGAAATTTCTTTATTTCCCCAACTTGTATTAATTTCAGGGTGCCATTTTATAGATTCAGCGCATGCTTTTAAAATAAAATCATTAACACTAAATTTATTGACAGAAGTTTTTGTTAATTCAGCCCGTTCTTTGAAAATTTCATTAATGGAAGTTCTTGTATCTAAAAGTGGCTCAATATTAATTTCTTTTTGTAGGTAAAAGTGGGGGATGGTAGATTTTGATTCGGTAAGTCTTGTTGCTATGACAGTTCTCATACCAGAGAGAGGAACAGACTTTTTTATCAATAGACCACTATTGCTTGATAGGGTTGGCAGTTCCACTTGTTCCTCAGAAACATTGGCGGGCAAAACAGGATCATGGTTTTTGTCGGAATGCGAAACTTCAGTAGCAAGAATATCCTTTTTTATAATTCTACCAGAAGGACCTGACCCCGTAATATTTGCCAAATCAATATTTTTTTCGTCGGCCATTTTTTTAGCAAGCGGAGATACAAAAATACGATCACTAGATGTATTTACTTTTTTACCAGGAGGGTCTTCTGCTTTTGTTTCAGTATCCTTTAATTCGTTCAAGGAAGCGGGCTCTGTGGTTGTTACCTCAAGGTTTTTTTCTGCAGATAGATTGCTTGAATCATCCGTTTTCTCTAAAGAAATCGGTTCAGGTTTTTCTTCAGGAACTGTTTCTTCAATAGCCTGTGTGTCTATTTCTTCAATAGATTCTCCCTCTTCGCCAACAATTGCTAATGGACTACCAATTGGAGCTTCAGCACCTTCTTCAACAAGAATTTTCAACAATACCCCATCGTCAAAATTTTCAAGTTCCATTGTTGCCTTATCAGTTTCAATTTCAGCCAGAGTGTCTCCGTTTTCTACTTGATCACCAACTTGCTTGTGCCATTTAACAACAGTACCAACCGACATGGTATCGCTTAGTTTGGGCATTTCTATTGTAATAGCCATAGTTCTAAAGGATTTGGAGTGCGCTCTTAAGGACTTTTTCTTTAGTCGGTAATTGAACTGTTTCTAGTGCCTTGCTGTAAGCTTGGGGTGCATCTACTGCAGAAACCCGACCAATGGGAGCATCCAAATAATCAAATGCCTGGTCTTGTATTAAGAAACAGATCTGAGCATCAACACCACAAAAGGGTTTATTTTCTTCAACCAAGAGAGCTCGGTTTGTTTTTTTAACGGACTGAAGAATGGTTTCTTCATCAAGTGGACGAATGGACCTCAAATCTACTACCTCTGCAGATATGTTATGTTTATCAGAAAGTTCCTCAGCTACCTCAAGTGCGGTGTGCACCGCTTTTCCATGAGCAATTATAGAGATGTCTTTACCCTCAACAACTACCCTGGCTTTTCCTAGGGGAATGATAAAATCTTCCTCTTCAGGAACTTCATCTTTCATATTATAGAGAATGGTATTCTCCATAAAGCACACAGGATCATTATCTCGAATCGCAGATTTGATAAGTCCTTTAGCATCAGCTGGCGTCGCAGGACATACAACCTTCATACCAGGAGTATTTGCGGCAAAATTTTCAGGAGTATGTGAATGAGTTGCACCCACATTTGTACCTCCATTTGCGGGTCCTCTAAAAACAACGGGAACATTTATGAGTCCGCCAGACATATAGCGAACATTAGCGGCATTATTAAAAATTTGATCAAACGCGACATAACAGAAACTCCAGAACATAAACTCAACAACAGGTCGCATGCCCATCATGGATGCGCCGACTGCGAGTCCGGAAAATGCAGCCTCACTAATCGGTGTGTCTATGATTCGTGAAGGACCAAACTTTTCGAGTAAGCCTTCTGAAACCTTGTAGGAGCCCTTGAATTGGGCAACCTCTTCACCCATAAGTACGACATTGGGGTCGCGTTGAAGCTCTTCTGCAAGCCCTTGATTTAGGGCGTCTCGGTATGAAATAATAGGCATATTAAAAATTAAGGTTGCTCGAAGAAAATTCTTCCTTCCGAGGTCCGTTTGTCGGGGTTATCGGTTTCCCAATAAATATCATCCATTAATTCACTAGGATCTGGATAAGGGCTTGCGGAGGCAAATTCAGCAGAGGCATTAGCCTCATCTTTAGCAGCCTTGTCGATTTCCAAAGCTTTTTCATCTGTTAAAACTCCTTCTTCCAAAAGTTTTGATTTGAATAGATTTAACGGGTCTTTGCTTTTCTTGTATTCTTCAATCTCTTCTTTACTGCGGTAAGTTTGATCTGGATCTGCCACGGAATGCCCACGATATCTATAGGTAACAATTTCTATAACACTGGGCTTGTTAGATTCGTGAGCTCGGCTAACGGCTTCATCAATAACCTGGCGAACTTCATAAATGTCATGCCCGTGAGACACTTTCCAGTCTATATCAAAAGCGTCAGCCCTGCGTGCGAGTGGTTCACCAGCGGAGTGCCTTCCTTCGGCAGTACCCATGGAGTAACCATTATTTTCAATGATATAAACAACGGGTAATTCCCAAAGTGCAGCAAGATTGAGAGACTCATAAAAAGGACCTTGATTGGTTGCTCCATCTCCCATGAAACAAAGGCAACTCCCTTTCTTTTTAAAATGTTTCAGAGCGTAAGCAATTCCTAACCCCAATGGAGTTTGTCCTGCAACAATACCGTGCCCGCCCCAAAAGTTTTTATCTGGTGCAAAAAAGTGCATTGAGCCTCCTTTTCCTTTCGAACAACCCGTTTTTTTTCCATAAAGCTCGGCCATACATTCGTCCATATTCATGCCAACCGCAAGAGCGTGCCCATGATCTCGGTAGGCAGTTATAATATGATCGTCTTCTCCAAGAACGGAAACAGAGCCAACCGCAACAGCTTCCTGACCGATATACAAATGCAAAAACCCACCTATATGTCCTTGCTGGTAGGCACGAAGGGATCTTTCTTCGAATCTCCTTATCTGTACCATCTGTTGATAGAGTTCGATTTTCTTCTCTTCAGAAAGCTGACTGTTAATCGGTGCGGAGGCAAAGTCCTCACTATCCGTCGAAAGCTTTGGATCCAGCTCACTTTCATTAGCAGTTACACTAGTTTCGCTTTCTACATTCTGTTTAGAGAGCTTTCCTGTGGGCTCAAGATTTGTATCGTGATGAAGACCTTCCATTTATAAATCCATTATTCTCTTAAATTGGCCGAGCTTCAACCTTAATTTTAGTAGATTTACTCCCAAAATTTGCCCGGATACCCCAAAACCCATCTTTGCGTTTATCATAAAAAGGCCAAACCAATTTTGAATCCGTGGATGGAATTTGAAGATTATCAATTGAAGATCTGTCAAAAAAATTAAAATGACCCTCATTAATTTCTTTTGGTATTTCATTAATAGCAGGAATAATATCGAAAAGAAACATCAACCAATGACCGTTTCCCTCATAATTTTTTTCTGAAACATACCCAAAAAGCTGGAGATCTTCTTCGGCAAGAAGAATATCTAATTCTTCTTGAGCTTCTCGAATTGCACATTCAACAGGAGATTCACCGACAGACATTTCCAGTTTACCTCCAGGAGGGCTCCACAAACCTTGATTGGGAGTTTTTTTTCTTTGTAAAAGTAATAGTCGGGAGCGTAAATCTTTTGCAAATAGAAGGCAGGATATCTTAAAGTCCATGGCGATTTTGCTTGTTATTAGTTGGTAAGTTTAGAAATGATATGTTTGCTTAAAGTTAAACCCCCAATCGCAATGATAAGAAAAAAACTCGTACAGGTAATATTTTTAACATTATCAATAGGTGCTTATTCCGCAACCGCTCAAGTTGATCAAATTGTAAAGTTAGCTAACAAGGTGGCTATTTCGAATGAGACAGATTCATGGATAAAGGTTTCGGTTCCGTTTAATATTATTACTCACCCAAGACTTGCCGAACTTAAAGGTTCTCGGCCAACATCTGTTGAAGAAGCTTTTAATCCAGAGTTCCTCAATAGTCTTAAGGTAAAGTTATATATATGTTTCAGTAATGAGTTCAAAAAGAAAGCCTTGCGGAATAGTAAATTGATGGATTCGCAATTTTATCAATATTACAGTGCTGAAGTAGATTTTAAGGCGGTTAAAATTGAACGTACAACTAAATATGCAAATTTTATGTTCCCTTCATCAGTTGCAGAAAAAGATGGGTTTGGTGGAAATTATGTCAATCCTGTTGGGTACGCTATCGAAATCATGGTTGAGGGAGTACCTGTGGAGATTTCAAATTCGATTATGTTCGATAAATACAGAGATGAAGCCACATTACAAAAGTTTAAGCAGCAGGCTGAACAAAAAAGTACGAATAGCGTGGGAGTGTTACTCCCAGCTCATCACGTATTTCCATCCTACTTTCAAAGCGGGGCGTACCTTAAGCCTGCAGTAGCAGAATAATTTTGTTTCAACAGAAGTGGCACAAAAAGATGAAATAATAATAAACTGTGGAAACTCTCATGTTTCTGCGAATGTTTTTTCTTTAAGCTCAGGCGGACTAACATTAAAAGCCTCAGGTTTAGAAACCCTGCATCATGACTTAACCAAAGAAGAAGCATGGTTGGATTCTCTAGTTGAAGGCCTTGAAAAACTGGTTGCCAAAATGTCGCTTAAGGGAGAGGTAAGGTTTATTTTTCCGGGTAACTTATTATTAACCAAAACAATTAGAGTTCCCCATGTAGACCCAGAAAAGCAGCGAAAAATAGTAGCATTTGAATTGTCCCAAAAAATGCCATTTCCGCTTTCAGATCTCATTTGGGATTATCAAATAATAGATGACGACGGGGTTGAGGAAGAAGTCTTAGCTTTTGCCGTAAAGCCAGAAGTAGCGGAAAGTTTTTCAGAAAAGATGGTTGGAATCGGGTTAATTCCGAAACAGATTACACCTGCGCAAGTATTGGATTATAGCGCAATAAGAGGACAACTTGGTGATGTGGATGATCAATCTGAAGTTCTAGCGATTAATATAGGTGCGAAGTCTACAAATCTACTATTTATAAGCCCAACCGGGTTTTTAATAAGGACGATTAATATAGGTGGAAATGCGCTTTCGCAAAACATATCAGACGCTCTTGGTATAACTTTTGAAAAATCAGAAAAATTAAAAAAAGGTTATTTTTCGCAGGAGATATCATTAACTGAAGATGATCCTTCGGTTGGAGTTATCCAAAACGCAAGTAATCAATTCTTAGCAAGAGCCAGCCAAGAAATTACTCGCTCCATAGTAACTTATAAAAGATTAAAGAAAGGTAAATCTCCACAAAAAATATACCTTACTGGAAGGGGTGCTCTATTACCTAATCTCCCTCAATATTTATTAGAAAGCCAACAACTTCAGGTTGAATACTTTGACCCTCTTTTGAGTATTAGTGTTGGGGATGCGGTTAAGGAGAAAGTTAAACCATTGCTTCCCTTCATGACGAGTGAGGCGGTTGGACTTGCCCGGGCATCCTTCAATTCTACTAGTGAAAACTTGTCCTCAACTATCAATTTATTACCTTCATCTAAACTTAAATCATTAGGTTTAAAGCAAAAACTTCCGATTTTAGTTCTCGCTGCATTTCTTTTTAGCATCCTTCCACTCGCTTCAATTATTAATGATAATAATTTTCAATCTTCAGTCGTTACTCAAAAGGCAGACCTAGAAGATGAAATAGCAGATTTGGACGATGATCTCACAAAACTTAAAGTTCTGCATGACGAATTATTATTTTCTCAGGATTTAGTATCTAAAATTATCTCATCTCAAATACCTTTTACTGAGCAATTTAAGACATCATGGATAATTCAAGATATAATTAATTTCATACAAGGAATTATGTCTCAGCAAGATATTGGTGATATTTGGTTGGATACATTTAGTTTAAAAAAATCTTCCTCAAATAATCCCTACTCTAAAACAAAGCCCGACCTTCACGATTTTACTCTAACAATAACAGGCCGTTATTTAGTAAGGGCAGATTCGGATATAAAAAAAGAGTCCGTACGTGATAATCTTATAGAATTAGATCGTGCAAAAAAAGAAAATTTGACCGCCTATCTTAATAATATACCATACATTTATAAAATACATCAGAAAACATTCTCTATTGAGGGTAAGGGCGATCTTTTTAGAAGAAATTTTTCTCATTTTGAGTATATAATTTATCTTAATGTCAAATGAAGTCTTTTTTTAAACAGAATCTTCTTTATATACTTCTTTTCTTTGGTGCATCGACTATTTTTATAGTATTGTTAACACTTTCTTTTTCCTACTCGGAAGCTACGGAAGAATTAATTTCTGATATAAAAAGTTTACATGCAGAAAAAGATGATTTAACAACCAATATTTCCTCTTTTGGCCATATTGAGATTGATCACGAAGCATCTAGTCGTGATCTATCCAAACTTGCATCAAAAGAAAAGGATTTATTAAACTTTCTGAATTACTTGGTAAACGCAAAAGAAAATGTTTCATCAAAATGGGATTCTAAGAGTGCAGAATCAGTAAACGCTTCCTTAACAAGGCTTTTTTCACGACTGAGAAAAAAATGCAAGGATTCTAATATTATATTACCTAGTGATTTGTCACAAGTCTCTGATTCCTCCCCTTTTTCTAGTTCTGGAACTGGTAGCAAGGACAGTGCATTTGGTTTTTCCTTTTCAGCATATGACGGGTTTTGGCCTAGTTTTTCTGCCAACGAAGCTCGTCAAATTGGAGTGCAATCGGAAATTGTCAAAAGTCTTGTCGATGCGATCACGCTTTCTTCTGATGGAAATCATTCCATCGAAATTTTATCCCTTCAGAGAGAAAATGTTGGAGATATTGACAAAGCCAATATTGGGTTAGATCTGATAGATCTTAGTGGTCTAGAAACAATTTTATTAAGACAAGTAGATGGTGTAGAAAGTTATGTGTTTCGTATTACTGTAAAAATTCAAACTTTTTCCCTTAGAAAATTTATTAATAAACTTCGTCCACCATTCCTGCTTCGCGAAGTCTCGATATCCCCTGTTGAAGATACAGCCTCTTCCTCTTCATCCGCTGACAATTCTTTCGAATTAGACCCTTTTAATACCGATCCAGTAAAAGAAGAAAAATTTATTCCCATTGTCAGTAAAGTTGACTCTAAGGTAGACGTAGTTGTTGAGTACATAGTTGATGCCGATAGGAACTTGGAGAATATTTATGAAAATCTGAAGTCTTCTTCAGATTCACATTCCGAAATATGCATTCAATGGTTAGAAAAATCAGGTAACAAGATTCTAGCCGACAAAGCCAAGAAATTTTTAGATGAAGATAATCGGTAAATTTTACGATAAGATTTCTTTAGTAGTTGTTTTTATTACTGTAACTACTGTTTACATATTTGAATTTTTAGGTGAGCAAGAAAACATAAGCACTTCAAATTTCGGTTTAAGTTCCCACTCATGGGATAGAGAATCAAGTGGTATTATTTTTAAAACTGATATTCCTAATCAACTCATGCCAGGTGAGCATATATATTTCCATCACGAGGATTTAAATTTCACAAAAGCAGAGATATCCGAAATAAACTTTAAAAGAAGAGACGATATTTCAATACAACTTAATTCTGGTGATCAAATAAGTGGTAGGGTAAAGCAAAAAGAGGGTCTCGTATTTACTAAGAAATGGAAATCCGTGAACAGTCCAGTTTTGATTGATGTAGATGGTAAAACAAAACCAGTTCAAATGAGGACAATATCCAAGATCAAAGGTAATCCGGAGTATGTCTTGGATGAGCAGGTGGACTTAACTCAGATAGAAGACATGCAACCTTTCTTTTATCAAAGAATTCCTTCAAGTAATTTTGTATACGAATCCACTAAAAGACCTCAATGGATGAATATTGATACTGATAGGAATGAATCTATATTTGATCTTTTCACCCCCCCTCTCATATATTTAATTGAGGGTAAATTAACAACCACTTTACCTGATGCACCTATTGAGGAAGAAGAAAAAGAACCTTTTGGAGCCACTATTACCAGTTTTGAAAAAATACCTTACAGGTTTCGTTTATCAAGTTGGATTGGTGACTCACCCTACATTGAAGATACAGAGCAAACAAAAAAGTCCGGTCGTGTTGTAAGAAATAGATTACAAGTTAATGGCGTTTATGAGTTAATTGAAGATCCTAAACCAGGTAGGCCATCATTAGTAAAAGTGGATGAAAATAGTTCGAAAAAGAGATTAACTCTCAAATATTTCACCGTTCAGAATATCAATCAAAAAAATGGTGGTGTTAAACCGGTCGGCCGAGCATTACTTGAAGACCACTTAATCGGTAAAAAGTCTTTTGAAGTAAACAGTCTTATGGACAATGTTTTTCTTGGACAGTTCAAAATCGGATTATCATTTAAAATTAAAAAAGAAGATTCAATGGAAGTTTTTATTTCAGATTCTGACGGTGGGAAAGAAATCGAATATAATGGAAGAAAATATTTAGTAAGAAGTTTGGACGGTGAAAAGAAATCCGTCGTATTGCGAAAGATTTCTTCAATTCCAAGCCAATCTGAAGATTTAGAATTGATTTCACCTTAAATTTTCTAAGTTGACCATCGCTTAAGTTTCATTGAAAAGATTAAATAGCCAAGTCTTGATAAATCTGCCCCAATTTTCTTAGTCAAATGTTTAACGGTTATTTCCTGATTTTTTTACACATCACGGTCGCTACATGCTCTGTTTTTGGGCAGGAAGGTTTAATCGGTTCCGGAGGCGGAATTCAAGTGCCTCAACAAACACCACCTCCCAATGCAAAAGAGGATAGTGAGAATTACAAATTCAATGATACCACCAATTTGGTAGGTTTACTTTCCAGTATTCGTAAACTCGTAGCCAAAGAAGATTTCAACAAAGCACAAGAGATGGCAAAAGCCGCTCTTGAAGGAATTAATCAAACTGAACAAAATAAATTTTATTTAAGACAAATTCGAAAGGAAGAAACTAAAATTTATTATGAGCAAGCTAAATTAGCTATGTCTCGTGAAGAATATTCTTTGGCAAGCAGATTACTGGAAAAATATCGCGAAAATGTAGCATCTGAACTTTCTGAGCGAAAAATTCAAAGAGAAGTAGTACTCTCCAAAGACGGACCCAGGGATGCTACATTGGTAGGAAAGTTAGTAGAGGAACTAGATAAAGCCAAGAAGGACCTTTCTGAAATCAGGGCCAAAACTGGCTTGCCAGATGACGATGCAAAGCCAGACCTTGAGAGACTAATGGAGGAGGAGAAATCCAAAATTTCTTCCACATCAAGAAATGCAGAGAGGTTGCTTCTTAAAGCACGTAGAGACAGTGCACAGGGAAAATACGATCTAGCGATTCAACAAATTGATGAAGCATTATCTATTCTACCTGCCAACACCTCAACCATTGCTCTGGTAAGTGATCTATTTCAGGCAAAGCAACAAGTAATTTGGTATCAAATGGGTGAGGCGATGCTTAAGGGAAAAGTCCCTGATGTGCAGCAGTTGGTTCTCGATTACAAAAAAATAGAAGAATCTCGAAGGAATGCAGAGACTGAAACCCTTGGCGAGGGTGATGAAATAAACTTCGATGAAGAAATGCAAAAAGCCCAGGCTAAAAATATTGAACAAGCAGTACTAGCTGAAGAGATGCTAGATGATGCTAAGAAGGAAATAAAAAATAGAGAGTATACGAATGCAGATGGTATACTTTATAAAATAAAAAATTTCTTAGAACCTAGTACGATGACATGGCCAATTATTTTAGAGGCTTCTCTTTTGAAAAATCGTATTCATTTAGAAAAAGCAGAAGATGCTCGGAAAAATAAAGACTGGGAGACCGCAAAGAAGCATCTGGAAGACTTTAAAACGGGTTTTTATCAGGATCGGGATTTACAGGGTGATACATTATCATTTGGAAGGCCTGGGCTTAAAAGTTCGAGAGGAGAGGACGCGGTTGAAAAAGAACTGGGTTTAGCTGAAAAAATGGATAATAGAATCAAAGATGATCAGCGGGATCCATATAAAAGAGACATAACTGAATACACACCTGACTGGAGAGATACCCGTACCGAACTTAACGATTATTTGATGCGGGCAAAAGTTCAATTTATTAATGGGGATTTAACGGGTGCCACTGAAACTTACCGAGCCATCGAAACCCGATTTTCTGATAATTTGGAAGCTAAAAATATGCTCAAGCGAATATCCATGGTGAGGCAGCAGGAAAGTTATCTCGGATATCTCAAAACGAGGCAGGAAATGCTCGAAGAAATTGAGCGCGAGTGGGAAAGGCCCAAAGTGTTTGACCGACAAATTGAAGATGTACAGGAAGCTCGTGATGAGACTTCAGTTTTGGAAAGTAAACTATCTTTAATTAAGATCCCTGAGGTTCCTTTCTTCGAGTCCCCATTGGACGAAGCTATGCAGGAACTGATGCGACAATCTAAGCAATTCGACCTCACAGAGAAAGATCCGTCCAAGAAAGGCGTTCAAATCATTGTTAAGAGGCCACCAGAAGGTGAGCCTTTTCCATTAGTCACAATTACTCTCAATAGTATGGAGCTTGGAAAGATGATTCAATGGCTTACGGAAATGGTAGAGTGGACTTATGATATTCGTGCAGACGCTGTGGTTATTTCTAAAACTGGGGGAAGTTTTAAAGGGCGACCTCTCGAAACTGAATTTTATGAAGTCACTCAGGGTACTATAAATCGCATGACAGGTGGAGGCGGTGGAGGCATGGGTGGTGCCGCGGCCGATCCATTCGCACCCCCACCCGCCGGAGGCGGAGGAGGAGGAGATGATACAGGTCTAAAAATAAAAGCCTTTTTAGAAGGTGCAGGAATACCTTTTGATGACGGCAAGGGGCATAAATTTGTATTTGATGGTTTTCAAATGATTGTAACACACGACCGTAGGTCACTCGATTTGATAGAACGTATCCTTGCAAAGTTAGACCAGGATTCAAGTCGCCAAGTAGAAATAGAAACAAAATTCCTAGAAGTACAGGAAGGTGCGCTGGATGAGATCACATTTGACTGGAAGTATAGTTTTGATAACCCGGTACCTGAGGTTGACCCCACCACGGGCATGCCAGTCTTGGATTCGCGTGGACGCCCAAAGGCAGTTTATGAAAAATCTATGGGTGGAAATACTCGAACCTTGGCCGAAGCGCATTCTCCTAGTGGAATTGCCAGGGATATCACTATAAGTTATCCGGATAATCCAGACGCCGACCGCATAATTGCAAACCCAACGCCAATTTTACCAGGAAAGATTGGTATCGGTTCAGGAGTGTCACCCCTATTAGATGTACAGAAAAATTTTAATGGTCTTTCAGTAGGAGGACAATCTATTTTACCTGCATTTCAGGCAGGAATTTTAATTAATGCACTTAAACGAAAGCAGGGAACCGATCTTCTTAGTGCACCGCGCGTAACAGTAATGGATGGTCAATTAGCAACCATTACCGTTGCTCAAGAGTTTATATATCCAACCGACTATCAACCAGCCCAGGCACCTGGAGCCGGTGGAGGCGGTGGAGGTGGTGCGGGCGGTTTAGGAGGAGGTGTTGGTGGAGGTATTACTATACAGTCAGCAACTCCATCATTTGATACGGTTGCACCTGAAGACGAAAACCCAGGTTTTCGGGAAGTTGGTGTTGTGCTTGAGGTAACTCCAACCATTGAAAAATATAACTCCATTAATTTAGATTTAAAACCAAAAGTTACTGAGTTTGACGGTTTTGTTGAATACGGCGGTCCTTCTGGAACCATCGGTACTGGTTTTTCAACGGCCACAGTTTTAGCTCCTTCTGGTATTTTGATGCCAATTTTTTCGGTAAGAAAAGTAACAACTCAGGTTACTATTTTTGATGGTGCCACCGTCATCATCGGTGGTTTAACCAGGGAAGAAGTCAAGACAGTGAACGATAAAGTTCCAGTTCTTGGAAACATACCATTAATCGGGAGGCTCTTTCAATCCTCCGCAGAAAGTTACCATAAGCGAAACCTTTTAATTTTTGTCAGTGCGAGCATAGTTTCGCGTGGAGGTTCTCCGGTTCGCGAAACCATCCAAAATATCAGCCCACAATCAATATTCAAAGACCCTGTTATTCTGACGCCCACAGGAACGATTCGTAGGAATTTTAAAGAAGGGGATGGGGGGATTGCTGAATAATCTGAAAATTTTATTTATTCAGGCGTAAGATTCAGTTTAACAAGACATTTATTAATATGGAAAAGTTCATTTCAATTCCATGTTTTCTGAATTTGTCAGGATTCATTTTCCTTGAGGGTTTATTAATTAAATCCTTCCTTCAAAATGTAACACTCTCCAGCCTTTTGAATTCTCTATGACTACTATCTGCAGTTATCTAATTTTAATTTCTTTTTGTATACCAAATATGTAAATAATTCCTAGCTTTTAAGAGTAATAAACACTATATTATATAGACCCTAATGCCCAAGCCCTTTCCATCTTCAAGATCAATGGGTTCTCGCAAATTCAAACCGAGAGCAACCATGGGGTTTATTCTGGTTTTTCTGACTTTGTGCTTTGGGTTTTCTTTAGTTTTTCATCATACGAGTAAAAGGCAGCCTTCGAGTAAGTCTTCTCAGGTTGTTGATCTTCGAAAAAGCAAAGCACCAAACAATAAAAAATTAAGTGATTTAAAAGCTCCAGTTACTCAACCAGTAACAAGCCCTTTCATTCCAGATGAGTGGTGTGAGGTAAGGGATTATGTTGATCTTTCCAGTGACCCTGTATTCACAGAGTTTAATTTGTGGATGTCGGATTATCAAAAAGTAATTTGTTTACTTGATGATAATTGCACTAAACATGATCCAAGGAAAATTTTAAAATTTCTAAAGATCGGAGAAAAACTCGCACTCGAGCGAAAAAAAGTTTTTGAAAAGATAATTCGAGGAGATCCTGCAAAAGCTATCAGTATGGCTCTTTCCGATGAGTTGATCAAATCCCTACCAAACTCAATATCAAAAAATTTAGAATCTTGGAAAAATGAAAGGATCGATCTTGATTCTATTCATGTTTGCTATGATCCAAATCATCCTGAAGGTCTTATTAAAAGATGGTCAGTTCTTGCGGATGGAACCAGATATAGGGTTTGGACACATGGAGATCGTAAAAAAATTCAAACGGTCAAAGGTATTGCATCATGGGGAGTTACTATAGGAGAAGATTTTGCGATGTCTTCGCATTCCTATCGTCAGGTAAAAGTACCTAGCGGAGAAGATGCAATCCAATTTGCGGATAAAGTTTTCCCTTACAAAAACGAATATGAGCGGAATCTTTTTATCCAAGAGATTGAAAATGCAGAATCCGAAATTTCAGTACTCAAAAAAACAGTCAGTTACCCAATCATGGCTGGAAGCTCTTCATTAACTGAATACTACGAGAAAAAATATGACTTAATTAGTACTCCGATGACTTGGGCCCAGGCAAACGCTCGAGCACTTCTATTGAATGGAAGGCTAGTAGTCATTCAGTCTCAAGTAGAGCAGGATTTTGTGTACAATCAGTATAAAGATGGGGCATTGGGTTTCGATCCATCTAAGAATTCTGTGAAATACGCTTGGATTGGAGCAACGGATAGTAGTGATCAAAATGGTTCCAACTTTGACAAGGATTCAAATACCACATCGATTTTTGACCTTAATGCCACAGAAGGAGATTGGAAATGGCTAAGTGGAGATGAAGTTAGTTTAGGCGGTTTTTCAAACTGGGAAGGTGGCGTAGAGCCAAACGATGCAGTTAATGCAGATCGAAACTTTGCGGCATTAGATTGGAACTCCACTGGAGGAGCATGGGTCGATATTAATGAATCTTATGAACTTCCTTTTCTTGTTGAATATGATCTTGGAAGCGAGCCGGCAACCATTGCTATTCCGATTAAAGGTTTTAGGAAAGTTTTAATTGTACCTGCTCGATTTCAGGATGAGGGCTGGGGATTTGATGGATCATCTGCTCCACTTACCGATCAATTTGGCAATACACTTTATCCAGAATTGCAAAAAGATGCATTTGAGCCAGTAAGTCAGGAAAGATTGGCCGGCTCAATGGAACAAGTTACTGAGTATTTCAGGGATAATTCAGATGGAGCATTCAATCTAATACCGGTTATTTCTCCAACGGTAACTATTCCACTTAACAAATACAGTGATTCCCAGACATTTGCCGATGGGACATCTAATCCCTACGATAGTAACGGAAGCTTAGTGGGCGTAGGGGACCTTGTGCATGAAGAATTGCCAGACTTGGGTGTTGCGGCAATTATGGCTGCATCACAGTTAAGTGAAAAATATAATATCCTCGATCATTTTTTTTGGGGAGTCCAAGGAATAACCACTAGTTCGTCATTTGGGGGCGGATACAAGAGTCCTCCTGCTGTGAGCTTTAGAGGCGGGAATTTGGATCTCAATGGATTGGTCCACCCGGATTTTATGCCCTGTAAAGCACGGGCAATTGTCAATGGAGACGGTAATATTACCGCTATTGAGATATTAGATCCGGGGCAATATTATTACAGTAACCCAACTGTGTTGATAGACGGCAGTGATATTTTCAATGGAACCGATATTACTGCTACTGCCGGAAGTATCGCAGTATCCTGGGTGGCCATTACTACACATGAACCTGGTGCTGCAGGTCTGGGATATGTGGGTGGAATGGGTTCACATGTTGATGCGGTTGGCGGTTATGCCTCATGGGGGGTGATAGCCCATGAATTGGGGCACAACTTCGGACTGCTTCATGCGAATCGATTCATATCCAGAAGTGAAAGACCGAATAGTGATGAAGGAGAACCTATTGATTATGGAAACCCTTTTGCAGTGATGGGAAGTGGATCTGGTCATATGACCATGACTGCTAAGGTAGCGATGAGGGCGAGTGGTTTTGGGTATGTTGCCGGTACAGCATCCGGTTCAGATGTCTCAGTACTTACATCGAGAAACTCCTTACAGGCAGCTGCGACCAATAATCTTAATGTATCAGATTCCGAAAACAACAACACTTTTAGGATTTATCGCCATGACTACGAAGATGCACCATTGGCGTTAAGCGAACAAACTTTCCAGTTGAGTTTGCCTGATTCAGTCAACCTAGACATTAAAACTTACTCAGTGCAAATATCCGGTACAGGGGAGGGTGCGAGTGCTGTTTTAGATATTACCCAGGCTTCTGATCTATTAATCATTTCGAAAGGTGGAAAAGGATTTTCTGAAGAGCCGGTAGTGGAAGTACTCAATGACAACAACGAAACAATTCTTCGACTTGATCCATCTTGGATACGAGTCGCAACCGGAACGGAGTCAACTGCACAAGCTGTCTTAAGAAATGTTAGTGAAGGTTCGCCACGCGGTCTAAGAGGAGTTGTAGTGCTGGCATCACCAGTATCACCAATAGGAGAAGATTCAGTAGTAAATATGGATCATGCATGGATAGAATATAGGAGAGAAGCCAGTGAATATGGATTATCCGTGCTTATAGGACAAGGTACCCAGGAAAATTACTGGATCGATATGACTCCGGCAACCCGGGATGACTTTAGTGATGCTTTTCTTATGCCAGGCCACACGTTTTCCGATTATTCAACAGATACTCATATAACACCGATCGCGAAAGGCGGTGTTTCCCCAATGGAGTACATTGATGTGGTTGTAAATGTGGGGAGTGTTGCCGCCGCAGAAGCTTCTGCCCCTGTTATATCATTGGATATAAGCAATCAAAATCCTTTTGTGGGGGAATATGTGACGATTACGGCTCGGGTAGATGACGGTAACAGTTCAGATTACGCTTATTCATGGTTCACCAATGAAAAAATGGAAACTTCTCCAGAGTTTCTTAATCAACCCACTTTATATAAATCGTTTACTGAACCCGGAGAATTTGTTTTACGTGTGGTAGTTTCCGATATGAAGGGGGGGCTATCTTCCCGTAATATTGTTATTAAAGTTGGAGATTATAACTTATCTTCAAAATCATCATTATCTGGCACCGTCCGTTCACCTGAAGGATTTATACAGGGTGCTAGGGTTGAAATTTCCCCTGCAGAAATAATTGAACATAAAGTTTCTGTAACCGGAAATCCACGCGATTTATTTCTACCTACTGGCACGAATAACCCCCTTCATTATACAATCGATGGACAGGCTTCCCCTGACTTAGTTTTTAATCGTGGAGAAATTCACCGTTTCACTTTTGACGCCAAAGCGGACGGTTTTCCCATTTCTTTTTTTGAACACCATGAACATGAACTTCCAAGTATTCGTTTAAATATGTTAGTTCTTCCTGTTGTCGATATTGTGGGAGATAATTATGTTAAGCCTCCAGAAATTGTTTTGGATGGAGGCAGTTCTTTCAGCAGTTACTTTTCAGACGAAATTGGAACGATTGCAGACTTTCAGCTTGGTTTAATTGGAAATGCAACCAAACCCTTGGTGGTGACCAGACCCTATGCAAAAGCTCTGCTTTCTGATACGAATGTAACTGCAGTTCGTATTCGGCCTACGGAAGTAAATGATCTTGGTCTTTACATCGCTCATGGTGGAAAAGGGCACCATCGTGATAATCCACCAAATGCGACAGTACACCGCACCAGTTTTTGGGAAGACTACAACGATACGAATGCTACTGCCAAAGCCTATGTTGATGGAGTTGGCACGATATCACCAATTAATGCCCTAAATCCTCTGGGAAGCGTTTGGGAAACAAGAAATATAAATAATCCGACTCCCAAGGTTGTAGTCTGGGGAACAGGTGCTGAACACAATGCAACGGTTGCAACTTTTGATGCATCTAAAAATCAGATAGGTATTGCGATTCATAATCAGGGTGCTGGATTTGAGCCAAATGCGACGATGGCTGTTCTTCACTATCCACATGATCCCATGGCTCTGTGGACATTTGATGTTCATGAAAGTCTCTTTGATGATGCGATTCAATCTCGCTTCCAACCATCTCCTGCATGGAACCGTGACTTGATCATTGGCTTAACCCACTATTGGGCGTTTGATGAGGAGAATGGAACCTTGGTCGTAGATCAAATTGCAGATAAAGATATTACGGTTTCAGAATTAGCAGATAACAATAATTCAGTCTGGGGAATAAAGGGAAGAGCCATGCGTGTAAGTGATACAGCTGTTACAATAAATTCAGATATAATCGATACCGAATATACATTGTCCATGTGGCTAAAAACAGAAAGCAATGACTTTAACACTTTCAGCATTGGTGGAAATTCTTTAACCTATGTCAATGCAACGGGATCATATACCTTTGGTGGAGTAACAATAACTAGATTAAGCGGTACTGCAGGTTGGTCTCATGTAGTGTTTACTGGAGATGGTGGTTTTTTTGTTGATGGTCAACAGGAGGTTGTGGCACCTCCGCCAAACCCAAACTTGGCGACTGGGGACTACAATGGTTCAATTGATCAATTTCGAATTTATAATAGAATTTTATCCACGGGTGAAATTAGATACTTGGCCGGTCGTTCTTTTCTTGATCTCTCGGGGAATAAATATCACGCGGTGTCTATTGGGCCAGATTTTTCAATGTCCAATCCTGACACCGATGTCGGAAGTTCAACGGATCGTCCGCAAGATTCAACAAATAACAACGCACCAGGAAAACTTGGGGACAGTTATGCGGGAGAAAATAATGGGCGTTCTGTGTCATGGGATGATAATGACAGCTACCTGGACCTCAGTTTACATGCGACAGATTTTGCTGGTGTAAATCAGGGCACTATAAGTTTTTGGATTAGGACGAGTGGCTTAAATGATTCAGGAGATACCGTTGACCAAACCGTTTTTTGTGCTTCTGATATCGATGATAATCAATCCTATTTTCGAATCATGGTTCGGGACATTGGGGTGATGCAACTACATGCGGTCAATGATGGTACTGAAATTTCCAAATTCTATACTGATTCCAACGATAAAATAACACACGGTGCGACTGCAGCTACCGTAGGTGACTGGCATCATGTGGTTTTGGTTGTGGATGATTTAAAGTCTGCCTTTTGGATAGATGGTCAAATGGCCACTAGTATGTCTTATAGCGATGGTGCTGGCGATAATCGTGCCTTCTTTTCAGACATTGAAAATATTGATTTTATGGGTATCGGTCTTCACCAAGATGCCAATTTCACGAACTCATTTAAAGGAAATCTGGACGATTTTCACATCTATGATCGCCCGCTGGATTCATCTGAAATTTCATACCTCTATGAATTGAAAAAAGGGCGTGAACAAATACCTAGACTTCAGGCTTTGGTTGATGCAGTGGGTACAGTTACTGTCTCGAATATTGGTGATGGATATAAAGAGTTGCCGGAAGTGGAATTATCTTATGGGCAGGATGGAAATGTCACAGACGATCTCACTAACATTGGTGATGCATTGAATCCTGATTTTGGGGATATAGTTTATGATGATGGTGAATCACTCGTCAAAAGCCGTTATGTTGGCTACACGGGAGATCATCCCGATACTTGGCGGGAATACCAGAAAGCTTATGGTACGGCCGAGCTTAATGGTACATCCGTTGATAGACTTATCTGGACCAAAGACACATTTACTGCAAATAATTTATTACTTCCCAATGACCGCAATATAACCCGCAGGTTTGTAGAATATGTACAAGATGGTAACGGAAGTTATCCTGCACCCAGTGAAAACTTTGGAGCACCTACTGGACTTTTCGGATATACAGCGCCACCTAAATTTAGTCTTTCGCCTTCTGATTCCGGTAATCAACAAGATGATGCTACTGGCTATGCACTCTTTTTTCTAGATCAAAATAAATCGGCAGAAATCATCTCCAAAGGTATTGGGTTGGTTGATTTCAGTGCAGATGCCGCAGATGTCGTTAGAATAAGTGGAAAAGGTTTTCGCCCCGAACAAGTGTACAGGGTCCCATTGTCTTCTTTTGAAGGGGAATCAATGGATACTGGGTATACCAATCAATTATCTCCTTTTCAAACTGTTACGAGTACTCAAATTGAGCAACCTTGGAGACGTAATCCAAATAATGGTGGCGACTTGTTTTATGGTTTTGAAGACCCTAATAACGCAACAGCTCTTGCAAGCATTCAAAACGAAACCTGGCACAGCTTTGGGGAAAATAATGAATACTTATTTGGTGATTGGACGCAGCAAGCAGGCAATGGAGAACCTCGCGATGTAACTCTTGAATTTAGTAATTACATATCCAGCATTAAGATTACGGATCAAGGGTATGGGTATTCGGTTCCCGTAGAAGCACATGCAGTGGGAGGGTATCCGACAACGGAAAACTTACAGAACTGGGTAAACGCAAACCCAGGCATCTCCATAACCTTCATTGAAGCCGAATTGAATGTTACAGCGGTTGATGCAACGGGTGGCATAGTAAGTATTGGAATAGTAAACGGAGGGGAGGGCTATGAAGTAGCACCCGAAATTATGATCACAGGGGGTGGAGGTCATGGGGCCTCGGCTACCTGTCAAATTGATGTAAATGGAACAATCATCAATGTAAATGTCGATGCTCGTGGGCGCGGGTATTTTAATCTTTCAAGTAAACTTACTTCCACTCTAGCTCATGATGGAAATCGAGTACTCGGCCCCACTGAAAAAGATGCAAATGTAACGGCTCTACTTGGTGGACACCTTCACGAAGTTGGCATTTGCCCATGTGCCGAAGAATATGACTCTAATTGGCCAAATCAGGCAGCTCATGCTCACTTGGATCCCTGGATTGAAATCTGGGACAGAAACCGTTCAGAAGCAGATATTGATAGCCGTGGAGATCGAGCTATCGCAGCCGCGAAAGTACGAAATGGAGTAATTGAAAAAGTGGTGGTGGTAAACGGTGGTCGAGGCTATGTGGATCCTGTGATCTATGTACGAGGGACTCCTCCAAATCGTACGACTGGTTCGGGCCCATACAATGTGAACCCAACAGATTTTTTTAGCTTTAATAGTAGTGACGGTTTTCGTAATCGAACTTGGAGGTGTACAAATCTAAGGGAAAGAAAAGACGGATCTATTGTTGAATGTGGTCATACACAAAATGGTAATTACGCACCCGAATCCTGTCCCGGTGAGACAGACAGTAACTTCTTAGCAACTGATGATCCCACACCAGAGGCAATAGAAGCCTGGCAAGATCGACATAAAGATTGTGCACAATTGGGATATTCCACGGACTCTCACTATAATGTCAATTTTCAGAGTCGAGTATGTTCCGGGACAAAAGCCAACTTCGTATTGCTCAATGATCCGTATCGTACTCCCTATGAAAACTGGGAAGTTTTTGACGCTCAATTAACCCCTTTAGTTTCAAATGGAAAAATCACTGAAATAAAAGTAGAAAGTGGTGGTAGTATGTACGCTGCAAGTGATGTTCGGGTAGCAGGGACTGGATCGGGAGTAGATATTATTCCAATTTATGATATGGATGGGTTCAATACTCATATTATTTTTGATGATCCCAGACTTCGAAACCTTGAAACTGATTACATTCCCCGGCCTCTCGGTACGGGTCAGGGTTTTCAGGAGAGACCTTGGTCTTTGGATGACAGATTTGTACCCACAAATGGATTAAGGGAAATCCCTATTTTACATCATTATATATCATTAGTTGATTCTGTAAATGATGAGCAATTGGCACTTTTTGAAGATGAATTCCCCTTTTATAGAAATCCTAATTTAGGGAGTGCCCATGGGGATCGAGTGGCTGAGATTCGTATAAATGACTCTGGGGCTTTTGACAGTAATTCAACGACTATTACCCTAACCTTTGATGGCTCGCATCGACCCGATTTGAATGGGGATAGCCAACCCGATTTTACTGCCGCGACTGCAGATATTACTATAACCAGAGGGTTAAGTGGTTTTGCCTTGGACGCAAATGGGACATTTTCTGAATCACATGATATTGATGGAGACGATGTAGATGAAACAAGAGCACGCAGTTTATTTGTTGAAGAGCCTGTAGTAAACTTGGTTCCTGGAATTGCAGGGATTACCACAACGAATGCAGAAACAGCATCAAGCTTTTTCCGCCTTAATGGATTGGTTGATTATAGTAATACTTTTTCATCCAGTTATTTTGATCTGTATGTAGATAACCGCTTGCCTCATGATTTCTTTTACGGACTTGGAACCAACATTGCCCCGGATATGCCTGGAATGGGTGGAAGTATTACAATTATGGAAGCACTGCCGGATGGTAATTCATCATCAGGAAGTAAATCTATTTATACTGACCAGCATGGATTTTATTCTTTATCAGGTTTAGAAGCGGGGCTTTACAATGTAACAGTTTACATGGAAGACGAAGACTTTCAGGAAAGTACTTTCCGACCTGATGCCAATGAATCTCATGTAACGCGGGTTATTTATGTTCCGGGTTTGCCTACTTTGATTATGGAATCTGATCAACATGGAAAAGGTATAAGCCGTATGATTTGGAGTCGAGAATCCAGAGAGCTTGCGAGACCGGCATCTGTTATGACCCTTGCTGAAGAGGAAAAAACTTTGGAAGGTATTGGTGCTGGTTTTCAACAGGGAACTGAACCGCAGCTTGTAATTTTACCTCACCCAGAAAATACCAGTACCGGGCAACCAAAGTTGGATGTGGATGTATTAATTGATGGTTCACTTACAATCAAAATCCTAGATGACTTTAATACATCCACTTTTAATACAAACGACAGGTTTACAGTTACCTATTCATCCAGTATTTCAGGAGTGGATTTCCATGAAGATTATTTTTATTCTGAAAGCGATGGAGATGGTTGGTCGGGTTCGGGCTCTGCCTTGGAATATGGACAGGAACGTCTAATTATTCTTCCCAGCGATGGCAATGGTACGAATGCGATTGAGGTCCCCCTTTCTTCTGCTTCGCTCGCAGGAGATCAACCATTTACATTCCAAGCGGTGGGTTACGAGCAAAATGGCAGCCTCAAAGATTTGTCAACCTTGTCTTGGGAATTGATTTCAGATTTTAATGCCACGGAAGGAAATAATTCGAAACTTGGAAGCTTGAGTAATTCCTCAGGAAGCTCAACCGACTTAACTCTATTTTCTACATTAAGGCGAGGTCGTGTAGACAGTGTAAAAATCTTAGCACCAGGTTCTGGATACACAGCTGGATCAATAATAAAGATATTTGGTGAGGGTGTAGACTTTGATGCTATGATCGGTGCGGTGGATTCAAATGGTGGGATTGTGGACGTGAATATTTCGAATAAGGGTACTGGATATATCGCTGAAGCAAATTTTATGATAGAGGACTCAAGCGGTTCAGATGCCGTTCTTCAATCAGTCTTGGGTGGTGGAGAAATCAGATTGCAGGCTACACTTGGAACTCTCTTTTCAAGCGTTCGTATATATGCATCGCAAAGAACTCAACTTACTGAAGAAGAAAAATGGCTGGATTTATACCTTGATACCATTGAGGAGAGGAATGCTACCTGGTGGAACGATGATCTCGATTTAGATGGGCTTTCAAATCTTAATGAATTCAATATTGGAACACATCCTAATATGGCAGACACAGACGGTGATGGGTTAACTGATTTTAATGAGACTGACCCAACTACTGAATACCAAACAAATCCACTGTCCCGAGATACCGATGGAGATGGATTATTTGATGGCAATGAATCAATCATAGGTACCAATCCACTCATCTCTGATACCGACCGGGATGGATACACAGACTATGAAGAGGTCATGAGTTCTAATTTGGATCCTTTGCTAGAGGACTCACTGGTAAATTTATCGGGATTATTGTACGCGAATACTGCATTCAGCGGAGATCTTTATCTTAAATTAGAAGTTGGTTCCATGGATAACAGTGTAAATCCGAGTATTGCAATTAAGTTGTATGAAAATAACGAGACTTTTATCAAGCGTTCGAATAATCAATTACCTCAACAATTTCAATACGCAAACTTACTTGCAGGGAGGTATTATCGCTTAAGTGGTTACATTGATCTTAATGGCAACTTAGTCTTGGATTCAGGAGAACTTTATGTCGAATGGGAAGGTTATTTAAACGCAAATAAAGCTGGCATTGAATTAACATTTAAAGATGTAGCCCCCGATATTAACTTCCAAGATCAATATGAGGAAGTAATTCAACTAGCTAGGGGAGAAAGCTTTCAAATATCTGTATTGGCAACGGATTACCCAGACGATAACTGGACGGGTCCTCTTATTGAAAATGGGACTCCTCAAAATCGAAGTGTAGTTTTGACAGGAACTGCGTTAGATGTTCTTCAAACAGCTAATAATCAGGCTACCGCTAATAATGATGCAAAGTTTGGTACCTACTCCCTATTTTTTACCGCATATGATTTATTAGGTACAGCATCCGAGCCTCTGGAAAGGCAAATAGAGATAACGGATAAAGTGGATCCTGTAATTTCTGTGCAAAGCGATCCCTATCCTTGGCCTTTAGGCACGGTATGGGATCCAGTTGGTATTTATAGTGCAACGGATGATCCGGATGGAAATATAACGTCCAGTGTAATAGTAAAAGGTTTGGTTGATCCTCAAACAATTGGGCAATATCCAATCTCTCTTTATGTCGAAGATTCTTTTGGTAGATCAACCACCAAGATTATAGCTATTGAGGTCGCTGATCTATCTCCTCCAGTTATTCGATTTTTTGAAGACGATCCGTCGATAAGTTGGCTTCTTGGGCAACCGTTTAATTTACCTGAAAATTATGTAACTGCCTCGGATAATGTGGATGGCGATCTGACCGCACAAATTGTAGTATCTGGTTTAGATCAACTTGATGAGAATACAGAATCCAATCAAACAATTTATTTCAGTGTCACGGACTTGGCAGGAAACCGAGTGGATAATCAAGCGCTTACCATTTCATTCCAACCATCCACTTTTACTATAGCAGGTCTTGCAATAGATGGGTATCTAAGTGGTTCGCTTGTTGAATTTAAAGCTACAAATTCAGAGGCAAGTAATTTAACTATTACGGCTGTAACGGATGAAAATGGCAGCTTCAACTTAGCCTTTTTAGCGGAAGACTTTTTATTGATTGATACAAATAAAAATAATGTCATAGACCCTGAGGAAGGTAGTATTATCGTCTCAGGTGGATTAGATACCACCACATCTCGTTCCTTTGATGGAGCTTTATCCGCAGATGCAAACTCCAGCATAGTAAGTCCACTTACCACTATCCTGAGTGAAATGATAAAAAGCGGTCTCGCGAAGAATGAAGCCCAGGTCAAATTAGCGGAATCATTTGGTTATTCCACTGCAGTTGATATTACAACTTATGATCCCATAGCAGCAGCAAAGTCTGGAGATTCTGACACAGTAGCTATTCTTCAAGCTAACGCATTGGTGGTAAATACCCTAAAGCAAGTTACTGCGATTGCGGAATATTCTAAATTAAATGCAGATAAATCTGAACTGGCATTAGAAATCGCAGGCAAGATGAGTGACTTGGCTCAGGGTGGTTCTTTATTGAAAGATGCCCTACAAAGCTCGACAACCATAGGGAGCTTAATAGAAAATACATACATAGCTATTGATCAGAGCAATAGTTTATCTGATGAAGATTTATCATCTTTTGTATCGGTATTAGAAAATTCAAATGTGCTCCTTGCTGACAGTTCTTTGGAAGCCTACGCTCCGGGAGAGATGTTGAAAAAATTATCTCAAAAACAAATTGCGGTGGAAGAAGAGGTGATTGAAGGAATCAGCCAAGTGAGCCAAGGAATTTTGGACCTAAGTACATTGCAGAATAATGCCGACCTAAGCACATTACAGGGTTTAGCTGAACAAATTCTAACGGTTAATAATTTCGGCCCCGAAGGTAAAAGCTTCAAGGGAGCATTGGGTAAGAGCAGCTTTCAGATGGGTGAAGTGCTTCTCCAGTTAGACATTTCTGATGCGGATGGTGACGCTGTATCCGTTTCATTGGTAGATGAAAATGATGCCCTTGATGTGGATGGCGACAATTTAGCTCCTTTAGGAGTAAATAGTAGTTATCAGATTGTAGTACTTGATGCTTCGGATCTGCAGACTTTGTTAAATGAAAATGCAACCCTGACCTTACTTCTGAAGTTGGATGATGGGAATGGAAAAACAACCCTCATTCAGGGAGTCATAACAAAATCCGATAGTTTTGAAAATACTGGGGATGCAATCCAAAGAGTAAATATAAACGACTATTCCCTTCTTGATGCTGTGCAAAATCAAGAGACATCTTGGTATAGTTCTTCCTGGTTCGGAGACTTTTACCCAGGTCAAGATGGCTGGCTATACCATCTTACTCTTGGCTGGCTTTATTTACATCCCTCCGGAGAAAATGGATTCTGGATCTGGGACTCTTATTACGATACTTGGTGGTGGTCATCAAAAGATCAAAATATTTTTCCTTATTTTTATTTACATAATTCTGGTGGCAATAAACCCGGTTGGGGTAAGTTTGAAAACCTTGACTCTAAGACACGAGTTTATGAATATTTTAATGAAGCTTGGAAAGAACGATGAACTTTATCCGTAAGATACTAATTACCAGTGTAGTTTTATTTGGGCTACAGCTGATTTTATGCAATTCAGTTTCCGCACAGGATGCAAATTTAAGGATTAATTTTTCGGGAAATTTGCCTTCTTCCGTTCAGGTTGGATCATATTTTGCCATACAGGGAATAGTGGAGGTTAATGGAACGAATGTACCTGCAGGCGAAACTGTAGTGGCAACTATTGAATTCAGGGATCCGGACGGATTAATTATAGATTCTCATACCCAGACTTGGAACGGCTTTCCTGAACAAGGAAATCCTGGAAACTTAGATAATGATACGACAGGAACGAATCAGGTACTCTTTCAAGTTCCCTGGTCAGAGGCGGCCAAATGGGGTTTAACTGAGGAGTGGCAGGTCGTTGCCCGGGTTACAGGAGCCGCTTTGGAGAACGATTTAAGTGATAATGCCGTTACCCACAATTTTACTCTGGAAATCCCCAATCTTTTGATGTCGGATGCGAATGTGACTGGTAACATCTTTTTACCAAATGGTGATGTGGTTGTGAGTGCTACGGTTACAAATCAGAGTAGTGTTCAGACCCAAAACGGTGTCTTTTTTCCAGTGGAAGCTAGATTATTTGAAGGTAGAATAACCGCGGCAACGGGCCCCATTGACCGAAATATCTTAGACCGCGAAAGGTTAATTATTCCCTTTGCGGATCAGGGAATCACTCCCACACTTCTCCCCAATGATTCGATCTCATTAAATCTACCACCTCTTCGCTTACCTGCAGATGCCGATGGAAACTATACCATTCAGGTAATTGTAGATCCCAGTGATATGCAGCCACTTGGTTCAATTGTGGCCGAGTCTGAAGAAGATACAGACAATCATCTTCTGATAAATTTTTCGATTACACAAGGCGTACCCACTCTTCAGGTAAACCCCAACAGTTTCACTGGAGAGGTTGGTACATTTAGGGGTCTAGAACCTGTTCGTATTGGTTTTACGGTCCGGAATAACAGTAATTTCGCAATCGAGACTAATGATAACTACACTGCTCGTGTAGTTTTATCATTGAATGATACTTTTAATACTGAAGATTTTATCCTTCGTGAATTTGATTTGGGCGGTGATGCGTTGGGAGCGCAATTATTACCAAACGAAACGGTTCAATTGGACTGGATTCAGCAAATGCCTGACAACTTAGAGGGAGACTATTATTTACTTCTACACATAGAAGAAACAGGACAAGTCTTCCCGCTTCAAAACACGCCTGTCATAAATTTGAATTCAAAAAATGAGGGGCAGATAAAAATAGCCGATTATGATGAAAATAGTTCTAGTACAGATCTAATAAATCAAATATTGGACCTTCGAGAACAAATTTCAGTCTTTCAAGATGTTTCAGTACGTTGGGGAGGAAATACATCAGGAGAACAACTTGCATTACAAACCCAAATTGATGCCCTGGTTATAGAACTTGGTTATGCGATTAAGACTCCTGCTCGAGACCGGCCAAGGACTAGTAGTGATGGGCGTTGGTTGGTCTATGAAACAAATGATTACCAAGGATTTCAGCAAGTATTTCTCGTTAATGTATTTGCGCAAAGAAATACTAATCAAAATGCTATTCTTGTTTCCCGATCTCAATTTGATCCAAATGTAGGTGGAAATTCACATAGTTTGAGGCCAAGAATCAGTGGTGATGGATCTTTCGTTGTTTTCCATTCCCGTGCAGACAATTTGGTTGCGGGAGATAACAATGATGTAGAGGACATATTTGTTTATTCTGTTTTGGATAATCGTGTATTTCGTCTTACTAATCCCGTAACGGGAGAAGAAGGAAACGGTGCAAGTTATTACCCGGATGTTAATCAGGACGGTTCAGTCATTACTTTCGAATCAAGAGCCTCTAATCTTTCAACTGGCACCCCCTTTTCAAACGGTAATAGACAGATTCATCTATGGAGCAGAAACTTAAGTTCATCTGATAATATTAGGCTCGTTACCACTGGAAATGCGAATAATCACTTGCCTTCGGTTAGTCAAGATGGTCGCTTCATAACTTTTGCCTCCGATGCCTCTGATCTTTTGGCAGTTCCGTCAGACGATAACAATAGCTTAAGAGATATCTTTGTATTTGACGCTGATAGTAATGCGACCGAACGCGTCAATTTAACCCAAGCTGGCGAGCAAACAATAGATGGAACTTCTGATCAGCCTGTGATCAGCGGAGATGGCAATTATATCGCGTTCCGTTCCGAAGCAACCAATATGGTGTTACAGGGTGGAATAGCTCAGGTTGTTGTAGAAAGTGGAGGTGTTGGTTATTTTGGAAATCCCACTCTTGAAATAAAGGATCTTATGGGTATCGGAGAAGGTGCCTTAATAGAGATTAAGGAGAATGGTATTAATGATTATGGGCAAATCAGACCTGATGGAATAGAAGTGATTTTAGCAGGGAAAAACTATCAGTCTCCTCAAATAACTATAAAGGCCGATCCAAATTTTCCTCCACTACAAACTGCGAATTGTAAACCATATTTAGTAAATAAAGGGGGCGAAGTTTATAGGGTACAAAACCCTCACTTGAATACTGGAACCTTAAGTTCTTGGGTAAGGGTGAGTGAAAGTTCAGATGGCATTGGCGGAAATATGCCAAGCCGGGAACCTGCGATTAGTGATGATGGAAGCTTAGTGGTTTACACTACTCAGGCTTCTAATTTACTTGAATCTAATGTGACCCGTGAGGACGGACGCACCTATTTCAATAGACCGGTTCGACAGGCACAAGCCCGTGCAATATTGGTTGGCGGAATTGGAGAGATAGAGGTTAATAATGCAGGTTCTGGTTATCAGAATGGCTTTCTTCAAATCGATGATTTGTCTGGCTTAGGAAGCGGAGCAAGTGCAAGTTATACAGTTGACTCTTTCGGTCGGATATCTTCCATCACTATTGTAAATCCGGGCACTAACTACAACTTGCAGACTACTGTAATAGGGGTGGATAATCCCAGGGGAGGGTCTGGATTTGTTGCGGGTGATATTCGTTTTGCGAAGGAAAATGGCCAGGGTGAAAACCGCACAGGAGGAGGTAGGGTTCATCAGATAACTATAACAGATCATGGAATGGGCTATCAATTTGCAGTTGATAATATTGAAAGTTTAAATTCACTGCTTTTGATTGATGGGGATGGAGTAGATACCGATTTGGACGGAAGAGCAGATGCCCAAATAAATACTGAAAATATTCACGTGGACCCGCAAACGGGCTCCATTTACTTGAAACAGACTTTTTCAATCAGGGTTCTTTCAAAAACAAGTCTGCCAGGTACCACCCTTTTAATTTCTGATGCAAATGATTCGGTTACAATTACTTTTTCCAATACAACAAGTGCATCTTCGCCCCCCAACAGTATCGCTACAGCTGGTTTATCTCTTGCAGCTATTCGAAATGCAATTACAGATATTATTGAAAATACATGGAATTCAAATGGAAGTATTTCCCGAGGACCTTTAGTCGAAGACAACGCAACTGGTGGAGACAGCTTTTCACTCACCGCATTGTCTGGAGAGGTAACAGTAAGCAATCCTTCTTCTGTAGAGGTAATTGCTGAGAGTAATATGCTTTTCAGCGGTACGGGTTTTACCCGAGCTTCTCCTGTATTTGCTGCACCTCCTGTAATTCTTGGATTTTCGGAAGTGACCTCAGGAACCACGACCGTAGGTTTGAGTAATGGTAGAAATATCTTAGGTTATTCAGAAGATAAAGAGACGGATGATATTTATCTTTATGAAGAGACGAACGGTCAAACCAAGAGGGAAAGAATAAGCCGGAGTAGTTTTGGTTTCCCGGTTAATTATCGTCCATCTACTTTAACAAGCATGCCAAGTAACCGTTTACCTGCAATTAGCGGGAATGGCCGGCATATTTATTTTAGCTCTGATGCATCTGATGAAGGAGGACTGGTTTTTGATAATACGAATCAAAGGCCTCAAGATAACAATAATGGAAGAGACATTTATTATTTTGATCGCAAAACTTCCGTCCTTCCCACTCCTATCTTAACAATTAATCTTCTCTTTCCTAACAATTCGTTGTCACATAGCTTTTCCCCTAACTCTCAAATTCCCATTGTAGCTCAGGTCAACTACTCGGGAAATGATCTTGATCGATTGGAGCTTCTAGTGGATGGGAATTCTAGCTTAGTCTTAGAGGAATTTTCTCCAAATATTGGAACAAATCGTTTTTCTGGGGTTCACCTAACACCCCAACGCGGAACTCATACCTATCAGGTTGTTGCATTTAATGTGGCAAACTTAACCATTGGTGCCAGTATACCCGTGGAAGTTTTTATTGATGATTCAACCAACTCTTTGCCTCCAGTGGTAGGATTGGACGATTTAATTTTTAATTCTGCAACAAATGGATCAAGTATTCCAGTTTCAATAACCGGCACAGATGAAGATGACGCTCTCGTTGGGGTGCAATATTATGTTGATGGTGTCCCATTCGGAGACGAAATCTTAAGAGATGGTAGAAATTCTGCACAATTAAACACTTTTGCATCTTCACTCAATTTTAGTAATACGGGCGTTAAAAGTGTATTTGCAATTGGTCGCGACTCATCTGGAAATTATGTATCTTCCGAAGTTGAATCTATCTCAGTCGCCCAAGGTAGTTCCAATTTGAGTGTTTCTTTTAGCGACGGTCCAAGAAGTTTTACATTAGCTGAGCCTGATATTCAACTAACACTTTCTTTAACCGGTCAAATTATTGATGTAAATCTACCTCTCCCCGTAGGTAGAAACTTTGTAGTCACCCCCGAAGTTGAGATTATAGGTTCCGGTTCCGGTGCAGCAATTGATGTAATAGTTGATCAAAATAGATCGTCTATTACTTATGGTATGGTAATAGGATTAAGTAGAGTAAGCGGAGGATTAGGTTACGATGAAAACACTACCATAAGAGTTGTTCCTATTATAAGAAGTGTGCAACAGGGGACTCCAGCTGAAATAATGTTGGCAACTCCACCTCAAATAGAACTCGCTAGAAACGCTGATGGAACCTTGCGAGTAGGTTCTGGCTATGTTACAAGCCCAAGAATAGTTATTCCGCCGTATGCGGGGTTAGTGCGAATACCTCGGGCCCCGTTGCTTGGTGACGGAAGCATTGACCCAGAAACTTTTCCAATTCAGCTAGGCGGAATTACCCCCCCGGTACAAGACGCTTTTTTGATAGGTGGTTTCTCGCAATCACCTATCCCCTTGAACTTTTCAGTTTCAAGCCCCGAAGAACTCGAATCCTTGACTCTTGTTGTGGATGGGAGAGAAATAGGCGTGGTTACAGACGAGCCTTTTACCTTTAGTTGGATACCAGACGAAGCTAAGGTATACACTATTTATGCTGCTGCTAGGGATTTTTCTGGCAATGTGGTGATGAGTCAGCCGAATTATGTAAAGGTAGATTCTTTTAGTGGCGGAGGTATCAGTGCATCCTTTAATTCCGACAGTAATTCCACTGCTGCCATTGCCAACTCGACAATTTATGTATCCGGAGAGGCTTACTCTGAATTTGGCATAGCAGAAATTGAATTTTTTATTGATGGAATTTCTATGGGGAAAACCTTCCCTGCAAATGGCTCCAACAACTTTGGAGCACACATTGATTTGACTGGAATAGCGAGTGGCCAACACACTATGTCAATGATTGCTAGAGATTATGCAGGTAATCAGGCAGGTACCTTTGATAGAGAACTTACGAATTCATCGGGCAAAATGTCTCAAAACCTCTTAATCTTTCCTTCATCAAGTAATATTAGTGGTAACCCCGTAATCATTAAATATCCTTTATCTGGATCAGCATCTCCATTCTCCTCTCAATCTTTTATACCAATTATTGCAGACTTAAATGTTTCTTCCGAAGTTACTGGATTAACTTATGCCTCTGTAATTTTTAATGGAGTAAAAATTGGAGATATGAATCAGCACCCAGTTCAAAATTCATTAGCTCCAAGGAATAGCGAATACTTAAGCCATCGTTTTACCTTTTCGATTGGGCCGGATTTCACTTCAGTTGGTACTCATAAAATTCAAGTTGTTATGTTTAATTCTGGAACACAAACACCTGTTGCGATGAGTGAAATTGTGGAAATTAATATCTCTGATTTCGCTCAATTATCTCCTTCTATTTCTTTATCGGATCTTCCTTTCGAGAATATTACCACTACTTCTTCTTTGGTATTTTCAGCTAGATCAGCTGATTTGGATGGTGCCTTTGGAGGTCTTCAATTTTTCTTAGACGGTAAATCACTTGGCTCTACACTTCACCGGTCACCAGGTTTGAGCCAAGAAGAATCGGTTTATTTATATCATTACGAAGCTAATAAGAGTGGTGTTTACACCGTACATGCTGAAGGGTATGATAAGGTCGGGAATAGGGTAGCAAGTGTTCCAAGAAGCTTTATGGTTACTAATGGAACTCCGCCATCGACTGTCGATATCCCTAGAGACCTCATAAGTTTCAAACTCGAGGAACCAACAATATCGTTCACCGAAGTTGCCGGTGTAATCAAAAGTATACAGTTACAGAGCGATCTTGATCATACTTTTTTTGCTGCTCCAAGTGCTAAATTGTCTGGAGATGGTACTGGTGCTATAATCTCTGCCACCTTAGATGTTAATGGAAAATTGGAAGGGTTTGTTGTGGATGATGGGGGGGAAAATTATTCTCTCGATAGTTTGTCCTTACAATTATTGCAAGTCAGAAGAGTTGTAAGAACAGGTACTCCAGCAGAAATCACAACTAGATGGTGGGATGCACCGTGGCGGCTCTGGGTGCCAGAGGAAATTATCGTACCTTATTTACAAGCTCAGGAAGCAGACACCGCCGCACAATTGCAAGCCGCCCAGGACCAAAATGATTCTGGCGTGAACAATCTCTTTGGAAATGCATTTAACATATATGCATCTTTAGGAATTACTTCTGGTACCACCACATTCTATTCCACAAAAAGAAGATTTGATGGTACATCTTTTGCCGGTGAAGGTTATGTTATTGCACCAAGATTTTACCCGGTCTTTGATACAACAGTTAATGAGGGTGTTGTTTCTTTGGATCGGTTGCCATTAGAAGAAACTTTAAATGGGACAAGTCGAGTAGCTGATATAAATTTTGAACAGGAAGGTATTCATCACAAAGGAACATTATCTGGTGGTTTCACAAGGGCACCAATATATTTAACAGCCAAAGCTTCATCTAATAAGGAAAATATAGAGTATGTTGCATTAGTACAAGATGGGGTAATAGTAGATACAGATTATCAGGAACCGTATACATTTCCATTAATTGCTGATAATCCTAAAGATTACCAAGTTTCGTTTGCTGTCAAAGACTTTGATGGAAATATATTCTTCTCTGACCCTTCAACACTAAATGTGGATGAGTATTACGGTAGCGGAATTATCTCCAGTTTCTCGGGGGATATATTTTCAACGATGCAGATTGGGTCTGATTCTATGTTTAGTGTACTTGCAACATCTGAATATGGCATAAGTGAAGTGGAGTTTTATATTGATGGAGTATCTGCTGGCTTTGCAGAAGATTTTGGCAATGGGAGGTACTCATTTGTAGCGGATTTTAAAGGCTATACCCAAGGTGATCATTTATTGGGTTATGTTGCTCGAGACAATAGGGGTAATGAGTCAGGTACTCATCATCCAAGTTTAACTAACTTAAATGAATTTAAACATAAAACTATAACTTTAGTTGGATCATCCGAAAAACAGCCACCTTCTATTTTTCCGATACCAACAGCTGATGCTAATAGCACTACCGTTGTGAAATTTAAACGCGGCGATGTATCAACAATAAATCTGACTGCATCTGCAGATTCAGCGGGAAATCCTTTTCGGGTATTCCTTTTTTCCAATGGGGAGATGCTAGAATCAACGAACGGGAATTTTTATGTAGAATTTGACGAGAACTCAACGCTTCATCAAAATGGGATTTTTAGTTTTGAGTTCATACCGAGGTTTGAGGGAAACTACACACTTTTACCTATGGTTATTGATAGCTTTGGAGTGCAAAAATTCTCACCTGATACAATCCATATGATAGTTTCGGAAACAAGTACTGCATCTCCTTCCGTATCGATGGTTTATCCTTCGAGTGATATTACAATTAGCAGTTTTTCTTCAACTAGATTTGTGGCAACTGCCAATCATGATGATGGTTCTTTATTGGGAGTACAATTCTATCTTAATGGTAAGAAGCACGGAGAGTTTCTTTCTTATGAAAAAGACAAACCGAAGAATAGTAGTTTTTATACTTTAGATTTTAAACCTCCTTATACAAATGACATCAATTTTGTTACTGCAAGTGCAATAGATACAAGTGGCAATGAGACATTTTCACCCGCAATTGTCGTAAAGATTTCACAGGGAGATGATAACATCCCAATTATTAATCTAGATCCGGTGAACGAATCTTACAGTGAAGAACAAAGCCTTTTCCTCAGTGCAACCGTTTCTGATTTTTCTGATTCAATTAGCGGAAGAGGAGTTGTCGAGGAGGTGTCATTTGTAATCAATGGAGTTATAGAACAAACTTTCACGCAAAAACCATACTTTTGGATATGGGATCCTATGGAATCTGGAGCCTACAATATTTTCGTTACTGCAAGGGATAATGAAGGAAATGTGGCTGTTTCGCAGGTTGAGAAAACTTTGGTAGGGTTTGATTCGTATGATAATATTCAAGAACCTACATTAGGTTCTATTTTCCCTAATGTAACTGGTGAGGTTCAATTTTATGACGAAGGGCCAATTGAAACATCTGCTTCTCAAAGAAGGAACTCAAGTAATAACCAAATAGAGCGGTATACCGTTATTAAAGGATTAAGTACTTTATTTTTGGATCAATTATCGAGTGGGCAAATCATTCGATTTTCTAACGGTAAAGAAGTTACTTCTCAAAATTACGAAGTGTTTAGCATTACACATAACGACGAATTGCAATTGAAAGGATTATTAAGTGATATTGACAAGATTCTTCTGAGTAATTGGACAGATTTACAGATAGTAAATGTTTACCGTACTGGCTCTCTTATTCCACTGAATTTAAAATCAAATGTTAATGACGATGAATTCGCAGTTGTCTCATTTTATGTGAATGCAATTTTACTGCAGCGTGATACGACATGGCCTTTCTCAAGTTCTTTTGAACCTACTTCAGATGGCAATTATACAATTGCAGTGATAGCTGAAAATTTTAACGGAGTACAAACACTTTATACTGAAAGATTAGAAGTTTTACCTAAGATCGGATTGCTTCCTGACGGAAGTACAACCATTCACCCAAATCTCACTCGACGAGGATCTACTACGATTGGATCTGAACTAGTATTTTTAGCAAACTATGATGATCCTGACGGAGACATGAATCGTGTTGAATTTTATTTGAATGGCAGACTTTCCTTTATTGACAGGGAGAAACCTTATTACTTTAAATTTAAGCCCTATTCGGACGCTACGATAACTCAAGTAGACCGAGAATGGGAAGTTCTTGCTGTTGGAGTCGATAATGATCAAAACCGAATTGCATTGCAGGAAAATGGTACTGTTCAATCAAGTTTTTTACTGCCAGAAGCGACAATTAAAGTACCGGTGAATAATGCAGAATATGCACATGAGCAAAGTATCAAAATAAGAATTGATGTTAGAGGAAGTAATCTCGAAAGTTTACTTGGGAGGAACTCGGGTATTGCTAATCCCAATACTAACCTTACTCCCAGGCAAATGAATGTTTTAGCAAATGGTGAACTTGTGACTGTTGCCCAGGAGACAGCTTGGGGGAGTGGAATATTCCTGGCAGATTGGGTTTGTGATCAAAACTTGGCTGGTGAATCAGGAGAAATTGAGGTGTTAGGTTCTATTGTTTTAGAAGACAACATGGTTTCCGGTTCGCCTTTTACGCCTGTCGTTTTGTCTGACATTGTAAAAATCAAAGTTGTAGAACCTAATCTGGGTGGTGATCCTAAAGCTGCGGTCAACCAAACGATAAAAGATCTTCTCGGAAAAAGTGCTACAGAGCAGGAGGTTAATTTAGCTATAACGGAAGATATGAATAACCAGTCAGAATATCTTTTTGAAAATGATGACTTTCTTCGCTGGGCTTCCCATTTATCCGATCGAGAAATTTTCCAAAATATGGTGGATGCCATTGCTGGGCATCACATAATGATAGGGCAGTTTCCAGATTATCTGAAAATTCGTGAAATAATGGATACATATTCCGCAATTCCAAATTATGGACAGGACGGAAGCCAGGATATTGACGGAGACGGTTTTTCTCTTCGGCAAGAAAACCTTTTTCTTACAAGCGATCAGGATGCAGCTGATTTTCCAAGTAGTGCTTTCAGTATGGGGTCATTTGTGGACGATATGTTATCTTCAAGCGAATTTACAGATATCCATGGGGAGGTTCCTGTATTAACACCTCCTTCGGGCGGAGCTGATCGTTTCACAAACTACGAGAAAAACCGTCGTGATTTTGTTCGTATCATTTACACTAATAAATACGGTACAAGTCCAACAATACAGCAAGAAACTCAGGGTTCATATAGAATATCCGTGTTTGATCCAGAATCGAAGGAAGCACAGCAAGCCAACCAGCTTATGATGATGCAGCAGTTGGCGATGTATTCAAATTTTGGTGTTGGAGGAGTAGGGGGTCAGGGAGGTGGAGGTGGAGGTGGAAATATTAACCCTTTTGCTTCACTTTTAGGTAATACCAACACTCAAAATCCACAACAGACAGCACCAACTTTCCGAAATGGAGAACCCGCGGTACTATTCGTGGTAAATATGATTGCTGAGGAATCAATTAATAATTTGGATATGATTTGGGGGGCTTCTTCCAAAAGAGATTACTACAAAACGGCGGCATTAATTTCAAGCTTATGGCAGGAGAACTTGGGTGTGATGTCGGAAGATTTAATTTCTCAATATCATGGGCTGAGCACAGAGAGTCTCATTTCAACTTTGATGAGCGATTCTCGCTACTTGAGTCGTTTTGGAGGTCTTTCTATTTCTAGGGATGCACAGGAAGTTGAATCAGCCCCTGGATGGAAATTCTTAGATTGGCTTGGTCATTTCAATGACGAAAAATTCCCTTGGATATACCATTCGGGTTTAGGGTGGGTATATATTCATGGTCCGAAACAGGGGGAAGCGTGGTTTTATATTCCTAGTATTGGATGGCTATGGACTAATGAAGAAGTTTGGAAGAATAGAAACCCTGACTGGCTTCTCTGGTTTTACGAGCAAGAGAAATCAAGGTGGGTTGGATATTACACTTATGAACCATTAGGCAAAAAGCTTCTTTTAGATGGCAAAACCTTTTGGGACCCACAGACCAAAAGTGATTTTACGTACGAGTAATAATTTCTTCCATTGAAAATCAATCAATTGGTTCATTCCACGGACCTAAAATCTGGAGGAGTGGCAAAAGCAGCTTTTGATTTGACTGAAGCTTTTGCAAGCTTAGGAATTTCATTAACCACCATAGAGATTCCAAGTTCCAATTGCTATGATTGTACGACTATTGCTCATGGGCTTTGGCAATGGCCGGGGCTGGTTGCTTATCAAAACTGGCGAGCCAAAAAAATACCTTATATTGTTTTTCCGCACGGTATGCTTGATCCTTGGTTTAAGAAAACTTATCCGCTGAAGCACATAAAAAAACAATTATATTGGTGGTGGCGGCAGGGAGAAATTCTGAAAAATGCATACGCAGTTTGTTTTACGACAGAGGAAGAAAGGCAACTTGCCCAAATTACATTTTGGCCGTATCGATGCAGGGAAGTGGTTACTGGCCTAGGGGTGAATTCTCCTCCAGGAAATATTGATGAGCAAAAAGCTTTATTTCAAAAAGCTTTTCCGTTAACCAAGGGAAAGAATTGTTTGCTCTATATGGGAAGAATTCATCCTAAGAAAGGCCTGGATTTACTTTTACATTCGTTTTCCCATGTAAATAATAAAAATTCCTTATTAGTGATTGCAGCCCCAATTGACCCCAAAGATAAGTACTACCAGAAAATTAGAAAGCAATCTCAAGAACTAGGGCAGAAAGTATTATGGACAGATATGCTGGAGGGTGATTTGAAATGGGGAGCCCTTCGAACAGCTGAAGCTTTAATATTACCATCTCATCAGGAAAATTATGGTATGGTAGTAGCCGAGGCTTGCTCAGTTGGAACTCCGGTTCTTTTATCAAATAAGGTAAACTTGTACCGTGAAATTATAGAATATGATGCAGGTCTAGTAGGGGACGATACACAGCTTGGTACTGACATATTGGTAGATCATTGGATAAAAGGAAAAGTACAAACCAGGGTTGAAAATGCCCAGAAATGTTTTAATGAGAAACTTCATATTTCGAAAACTACCGAAAAAATCATTACTTTGATTCAAGAAGCAAACCGGAAAAATTCTAATTGAAAATTAATATTTTACAGGGTGCATTTTTACCTGTTCCTCCCACCAAAGGGGGAGCAATTGAATCTGCCTGGTTTGAGCTAGGTAAAGAATTTGCAAAACATGGACATCAAGTGACCCATGTTTCTCGACTTGACCAAGGACTCAACCAAGTAGAGACGATAGATGGTGTAAAACATCTAAGGATTGGTGGTGCAAATGCAGTACGAAATTCTATCTTCTTAAAAATTTTAGAGCTTCCCTATGTGTTACGGGCAAAAAAAGTAATGCCAAGTGCAGACATTTTAGTAACGCATGCCTTTTGGGCACCCTTGTTGTTTCCCAAGTTAAAGCACGGAAAACAGTACATTCATGTTGGGCGTTATCCTAAAGGGCAGTTGGGGTTTTACACAAAAGCTTCCCGTCTACAGGTACCTTCTCTTACAATTGCTGAAGCATGTAAGAAACAAGTACCGATGCATGTTTCTAAGATAAAGATATTACCTTATCCATTAACCTGGCAGACTTCAGGTAATCTTAATCTAGAGAATAGAGAGAAAGTTGTTCTTTATGCAGGTCGTATCCATCCTGAAAAGGGAGTTCGATACCTAGTGGAAGCATGGTCTCAAATACCCAATAAAATTTTGCAAGGTTGGACTCTTCGCTTGATTGGTCCGTGGCGAGAAGAACAGGGTGGAGGTGGTCAGCAATTTTATGATTCTCTGAAGCATATAATTGGTAGTTCAACCAATGCGATTGAAATACATGATCCTATTTTTGAAAGGCATACATTAAAACAGGAAATGGAAAAAGTGCGTTTCTTTATATATCCTTCTGTTTCAAACAAGGGAGAAACTTTTGGACTGGCAGTTTTAGAGGCTATGAGTTGCGGGTGTGTACCCATTGTTTCATCGTTACCTTGTTTTTCGGATTTTATAAATTTTGGAATCGAGGGTTTTTGTTTGAATGAAATCCGTAATCGAAATTTAATTGAGATCATAAATTACAAACTTTGTGAAATTCTGGAGGCTTCTGATTTAACAATTAAAAATATGGCAATCGCCTCTTGGAAACGTGCAAAAGAATATGAATTAGAAAAAGTAGCGGACCGGTATTTAGAAGATTTCAGTTCTTTGCTGTCATAAATTATTTGTAACTTTCAGTTTAGTTTTTCTTTGAATAACAAATGAAATTGATTATTTTTAATATATGAAAAGCTCACTCTTTTTTCAGGTTATCATTTTCTCACTTTTTGCCTCTACTCATTTCCTTCATGGAGATACGGATGTAGATAAAGCTTTTCCTGATGATGTAATTGTTATCCCAAACATATTAGTCGACAAATCTGGGGAAGAGTTATCGTCCGAAATTCTTGATAAAAAGTATGTTGGACTTTATTTTTCTGCAAGTTGGTGCGGGCCTTGTCGAAAATTTACCCCTAAGTTAATTGAGTTCAGAAATAAACATGCTGAGGATTTTGAGGTTATTTTAGTTGGAGCGGATGGCAGCCACAAAGCTCAAGCTAATTACATGAAAAAATATTCAATGCCTTGGTTGGCTATGAAAAATAAATCGCTTGAAGCAAAGCATGCCAGTAAAATATCTGGAGTTGAAGTAATTCCTTATTTAGTAATCCTTGATCAAAAAGGTAATATTATTTCTAAAAGTGGAAAGAATGATTTATCTAAATTCGGCGATGGGACTCTTGAGTACTGGAAGGACTTGTAGGATCAGGGAAGAGCCGGACGTTTATATTCTACAGGCGAACGGGCACACCTTGGCTTTGCATAATCTTTTTCGATTCCTCTACTGAATACTCACCAAAATGAAAAATACTTGCCGCTAGTACTGCACTTGCCCGCCCTTTTAAAATACCCTCAGCTAAATGTTCCGGCTTACCGACGCCTCCTGATGCAATAACAGGAACCTCGACCGCATCACTGACTGCACGAGTCAATTTAAGATCGTATCCATCTTTTGTCCCATCTCTGTCCATACTTGTAAGTAGTATCTCACCTGCTCCACGCTGAACAACTTCCTTGGCCCAATCAACGGCATCTAAAGTTGTAGCTTTTCTTCCACCGTGAGTGTAGACAATCCACTTATTTGGGGCGTCTGCTTGTTTTGCATCGATTGCAACCACAATACATTGATTACCAAATGTTGAGGATGCCTGGTTGATTAAATCGGGGTTTAAAATGGCTGCGGTATTAAGACTTACTTTATCCGCACCACAAAGAAGCATATTACGGATGTCTTTTAATTCACGAATCCCCCCTCCTACAGTAACCGGCATAAAGCAGGAAGCTACTGTTTTTTCCACAACATCCTTCATTGTTTGCCTTTCATCGCTTGAGGCAGTTATGTCCAAAAATACAAGTTCATCTGCACCCTGATCTTGATAAGCTTTGGCAACCTCAACAGGATCACCCGCGTCTCTTATTTCCTTAAAGCGAACACCTTTTACTACACGACCACCATCAACATCCAAACAGGGAATTACGCGTGCAGAGAGCATAGGGTTACAAAATTAGACTTCATACCGAACGAACCCACATCCATTGATGATTTAAGGGTTTATTCGTCCGCAAAAGCGACATCAGGGTGGTAAGATAAAGAAAGTTTGTATTGTTGACCAGGTCGCATCACCAATGGGTGATCTCGAACAAGAAATTGTACATAATGAATATTTCCGGAATAACCACGATATTCGGGGTCATCTGATACCGTTTCAAATGAGCTCCATTTAGCTTGAAAGTCATCGGTTTCCACATTGGCTCGAAGGCCTTCGGAGCCTTGCCTAAGGGTGGTACCTAATCGGTAAGTTGAGTGGGGAGATCCAATGATTAATGCCAATCTCATTTGATCTAAAGTAACTTGATTTTTTACTTTAAAGCTAAACTCAGATTGTATTTTTCCGTCTCCAAAAGTCCACTGAACATGGCAGCTTCCCAACCCGTGAGCATATTCGCCATTTGTTTTAATTAAGTCTGGTTGATCGAAACGAAGATAAAAAGACTTTCGTAATCCAACTCCAGTAACGCAATTTTTACCGTAGTAAGATGGAATTACAGTAATGTCTCCAAATGTAAGCTCAGGTAACATTACGGGAAGGTAGCGATTAACTGGCCAATCAAAAATACCGGGGCAGTGAGGAAATGATAGGTTATCACAGTTTGGCTTAGCGCCTGGACCGATGAGAGGTAATTGGTATTGAAGCCCATTATTTTCATCGCGATAGAGAAATAAACCGTGTTCTTTTTTGTGAGACTTATCAAATGTAACAAATCGCCCGGCTACTTTTGATCGCTGAGGGGGAGGTACGGCCAAGGAGCCACCGATAACTCTAGCAAGTCGAGACCATTGGCAAAGATAACGAGCGGCATCATAGTTTGCCATTCTCGTGGTATGATTGGGAACAGTGTTTCGATCTTCGTCACGGATAACGAGATCTCCTTTTTCCTGATCTAAATATGTAACAAAGAAATATTGAAACAATCTTCGGAGAGTGTCCAAATATAATGGCATTTTTTCTGACGAGATCCAATGATCCCGCATCGATTGTAAAATCATGCTGATACAATGCAATTGCCCGTAAGCTCCAACCGAAGTGCCATAATTCCAGCCCAATCCATCTTGTCTGGCAATATCAGGAAGCATTCGTAAATATTTCTCAGCAAATGTACGAAGTTTTGGAAGTTTTCTATCTTTCAAATGAACATTCGCATGTAATTGGAGAGCTTGTCTGATAAAAATGAATGAGAGGGGACCATAAAGATTATATACCCCACAAATACCATCTGGGTAATCATTGCAGTACCCAGTGGAACTATTGGCCTCGATTCTCTCAACGAAGCGATCAATTACTTTACCTGTATCGTCTTTTTTGGTTAGGCCAAAACTAAATCTTGCAACTGACTTTGCTACATTAAAGGCCTGAAAATGATCTTTATGATCCGAGCGATCCATGAGAGATGAATCTAGTTGTTCTCTTGTTGGGTCCTGCAATCTTTCCCAAACGGCGTTACGTTCCTTGGATGCACCAAATGAAAGCAAGCCTAAGGCAGCATATGGTAAACCATTTTCGGATGCTTCCTCGGTGAAAGCTTGTTGAGTTACACAACGTGCGGTCAGATCAAAAAGGTCAAATCCTTCAAGCTCTACCTCTCCAGATGCTCGGAAAAATTCTCCAATTGCCAATGCGGCGTGACCAGGTTCATCCACGCGTGAATTCTCACCGGGAGCAGGAGTAACGCTGCCGTCTTCATTAATGTGCTTAAGGTTGTTACCCAGCAGTGAGCGGGCAAGGTCCAAGCATTGTTCGGAAAAGTTATGCATAAAAGCCGAAAGGGATAATCAACGAAAACCGCTAAAAGTGCCTTGTAATAGAGGATTTGTCAACGCGTTATGAAGTTTGTATTAGTTTAAGAAATTCTTGGTTGGAAGATGTCTTGGCAAGACGCTCAAGAAGAGTTTCGGCAGCGTCTACTACTTTCATGGGTGACATGGCCCTGCGAAGAAAGGATGTTTTTTCCAAAATGTCTGCCGGAACAAGGTCTTCTTCTTTTCTAGTACCTGAAGAAGCCAGGTTAATTGCCGGCCATAGCCTGAGTTCAGCAACTTTACGATCAAGAATAATTTCACTATTTCCGGTTCCTTTGAATTCTTGAAAAATTAATTCATCCATTTTTGAGCCTGTCTCAATTAATGCAGTTGCGATGATTGTAAGTGAGCCGGATTCTTCGGAGTTCCGAGCTGCGGAAAATATTTGGCGAGGTTTTTCAAGGGCACGAACATCCAAGCCACCTGTCATGGTACGTCCACTTTTACCTGAATTTGCATTGTATGCCCGGGATAATCTGGTGATTGAATCCATAAGCAAAATTACATCTTTTTTTGACTCAACAAGTCTTTTAGCTCTCTCGATCGCAAGTTCAGCGACTCGAATGTGACTTTTTACTTCTTCATCGTTGGAAGAAGCATAGATTTCTGCATCAACCGTTCTTCTGAAATCAGTTACCTCTTCAGGTCGCTCATCAACGAGCATAACCATTAGATGACATTCGGGGTGATTCTCTTCAATTCCTTTAGCAATGTCGTGAAGAATTGTAGTTTTCCCTGCTCGTGGAGGTGCCACGATTAGCGCTCGTTGTCCTTTTCCAATCGGGCAGAAAAGATCAATAACACGAGTCGTCATAGTGCCACTGCTTGATTCGAGGTTAAATTTCTCTTTTGGCTGTATGGTAGTAAGTTGATCGAAACGGAAGAGTTTTTTTCTTTCATGCAAAGGTAGACCATCTACCGAGTGAACATATTGCACCTTGGGGTTTGGCCTTCTTTTGTCAGTATGAGCATCAGCACGAATGATTGAGCCCCGTTTGAGTTTAAATCTTCTTACTAATTCCTTAGAAACAAATGGATCAAGCGGAGTGGTTTTTCCACCTCGAGTTGGATCAAGCAATACGCCTGACTTATTTTCGACTAGGTCGAGTATGCCCTCAACCTGTTTTTGGTCGGGAGCGGAATCTTTTTCTTCGCTCATACGATGCGTAATGGATTGAGCCCAAAAAGTTGGGCGGGATTTACGGGGATAGTCCGAAGGTGATATAATCTACACAACAGACATGCCCCTATTCAAAATCTCCCAACCGATATGTCAACAAAGTAAGCTTTAAATTTGTAAATGAGATGGTTCTTTCGTTTAAAATAACATATAAAGATATCTAGATGAAATCTTTTTACCTTACCACTGCGATTGATTACGCTAATGGGTCTCCCCATTTAGGACATGCCTACGAAAAGATACTTGCTGATGTTATAAGTAGGACGAAAAAGGCTATGGGTCAACCGACTCACTTCGTCACTGGCTTAGATGAGCATGGACAAAAAGTTCAGCAGGGTGCCGAGCAGGAAGGGGTAGAGCCTCAATCGCGTTGCGACCGAATCGCAGAAGAATTCAAAAACTTACTGGATAAATTAAATATTTCCAATGATGACTATATTAGAACCTCTGAGACCAGGCATAAAAAAGTAGTTTCTTCTATATTACAGGATTTATTTGATCGAGGAGAGATTTATCAAGCAGAGTATAGCGGATTTTATTCCATGCGGGCTGAGCAATTTCTTCAGGAAAAGGATAAGGTGGATGGAGAATGGCCAGAGATATTTGGAGAAGTAACGGAAATTACAGAAAAAAACTATTTCTTTAAATTGGGAAAATATAAAGAATGGCTTTTACAATTTTTAGAGGATAATCCTAATTTCATTCTTCCCTCTCATCGCCAAAATCAAGTTGTTGAGTTTTTAAAGGAACCCCTAAATGACCTTTGTATTTCAAGGCCTAAGGAAAGACTTACATGGGGAATACCTTTACCTTTTGATAAAGGATATGTGACTTATGTATGGTTTGATGCACTGGTAAATTATGTAACGGCGGCAGGCTTCGAGGAAGATTCTTTCCCCGATTTTTGGCCAGCTGACCTTCATGTGATAGGGAAGGATATTCTTGCACCTCCGCATGCCGTTTATTGGCCCATAATGCTTAAGGCATGCAATCTTGAATTGCCCAAACAAATCTTAGCACATGGATGGTGGACTAGCTCGGGGGCAAAAATGTCAAAGAGTACGGGCGAAACAGTAGATCCATTGGAATTAGTAAATGAGTATGGATCCGATGTCTTTCGCTATTTTGTAATGCGGGAAATGAAGGTAGGGCAGGATGCAGAGTTCTCTTTAGAAAGATTTGAATCGAGGTATCGAGCAGACTTAGGAAACGATTTAGGAAATTTAGTAAGCAGACTTTTACACATGTGCACCAGTTATTTTGAGGGGATTGTACCCGAGCATTTTAGTTTATCTGAGCCAGAAAATGTACTGATGAGCAAGTGGGAGGAAGCGAAGGAAAAGTCTTTAGATTTATTTGCTCAGTTTCAGTTCAGTCAGGGTCTCGATGAGTTATCGGGATTTATTCGTTCGATTAACAAATATGCTGACGAATGTCTCCCATGGAAGCTTGCTAAATCGACAGAGGAAAAAGATCAGCAAAACTTGAAGACCTGTATATCAACAATGGTGGAAGCGTTGCGACTTGCCAATGCTTTGCTTGTAGCCGTTATGCCCGAAGTTCATACCAAGATTAACGAACGACTTGGGCTATCTTTAACTGAAGATTGGACAAAAGATTTAAGTTGGGACAATCGATTGAACGGAAAACAATTGAAAGAAAAAATTATTCTGTTCCCTCGGAAGTAGGCGAAGTTTTTTCTTCCAAACTTTCGAGTTCCATCGAAAGGACTCGAGTATCATCTGCATCCAGGATGGTCACTTTTAAGTCAAGTAAGTGAGCAACTTCTCCCTTTTCAGGTATTCGGCCTAATTCACCGGTTATTAATCCACCGACTGTAGCCATATCATCTTCCTGTTCAGGTTGCCTGATTTCATCTGGAAGATCGTGCACCGGAACCAGTCCAGAAACTTTCCATTTATTTTCACTAATGACCTCTATAGGTTTTTCATCAGTATCAAATTCATCCTGAATTTCTCCTACTACTTCTTCAAGAATATCTTCTAGTGTAATAACACCATCTATGCCCCCAAATTCGTCACGGACCAGAGCCATGTGGACTTTAAGTCTCATCATTCGTTTTAAAGCAACGGGCAATGGTTCTTCGCTGGATAAAAGAGCGGGGGCTTTGGTTATTTTTTGAAGCTCAAAATTCTCGCCCGTCTCGGCAAGAGCCCGGAAAGCATACTTTACATGAACAATGCCCAGGCATTGATCCAAATCGTTATTACATAATGGTAATCGTGTATGACCGCAGGACTTAGCAATTTCAAGATTGGTGGAAAATGAATCATTAGTATCAAGAATCTGTACTTGATTACGGGGAATCATTACATCGTTAACCTTAAGTTGGCTCATTTCAATTGTGTTCCCCATAATTTCCAGGATATCGGGATCTAAGTTAGTCCCTTCACGTCCAACAATTCGAATATGGTCAGCAACTTCACTGCCTTCTTCCTTTTTAGAAATAATTTTTTGATTAGATGACTGTAAGACCTTTTCAAGCAGATGCATGACTATAGTAATAGGTTTGCAGAATAGCCTGATAATAAGAACAGGGAAAAGTCCTGATTTGAGATGTAGGTCCAGTTGTCTTGTCTGCGTAATTTTCTTTGGGTACATCCAGGAAGAAAGTCGCTCAATGGCAACGGCAGCAATAAAGCTTAAAAAATAATCCAGAAGGAGATTCCCTGTGTTAAAAACGGAATCGCTGAGAATTTTTGCGAATACAAAAAAGCCAAAAAAAACCTGAAGTGATGAAGTAAATGCGGCTTCTACATGAAAGGGTCTTTCGTGATTTGGTAGTTTCAGGCATTCCGTGAAAACATTCGTGATACGATTGCCAATAGATGGCGTAGCAACTAAACCAGAACGGATTCTATCCACAAGCGTACGATAAATTCCCAGAGACGAAGACAATAGAATAAGGATAATCCATATAACTATAAAATAAGTTAAAGGAATATTTTCTGGTATCATGAAATATTTGAGCTGCTCACGATATAATTTAACTCGGTGAGGACTTTGTCATTTTCTCTTTCAGTACCGATCGAAATTCGAAGATAATTCGAAAGTTCTTTAGGCATAGGACGAGTAATGACACCTTTCTTTTGAAGTTTTTCAAAAGTTTTTTGACCATTTCCCACATCCACGAGAATAAAATTTGCCTGGCTTGGAATATATTGAAGTCCAAGTTTTTTGATACCACTCTCCATTTGTCTGAGGCCTTCAAGATTGCGTCTCCTGCATTGTTTGACCCAGCTTTCATCCTCCAATGCACCAATGGCCGCTGCCTGAGCAATCAGGTTTACATTGAAGGGTTGCCGTGCTTTCTGGAGTAATGAGATCATTTCTTCAGAAGCGTATCCATAGCCAATACGAAGACCGGCTAAGCCGTAAATTTTTGAAAATGTACGCAGGCAAATTACTTTTTTTCCTGCTGTAATAAATCTGCGCAGATCAGGAGGGTTATCCAAATATTCTGCATAAGCTTCATCAAGGCAAAGGATCACATGTTCTGGAAGACTTTCAACAAAAGATAAAATTTCTTCTGTAGTGTTGGCTGTTCCGGTAGGATTATTTGGACTTGGCAAGAAAATGATTTTTGTGTTGGGAGTGATTGCCTTATGCAAGAGTTTAAGATCATGCTTTAGCCTAGGCATCTCAACTGATACAGCTTTACCGCCCATTAATAGTGTTACTAATTTGTAGACAGCAAAAGCATGTTGGCCAAAAATTATTTCATCGTCGGCACCGATAAAAACATGGCCCAACAATTCAATAATTTCATTGGAGCCATTACCGAGGATAAATTGTTCAGGGTTTAGTAGGAATTTTGAACTCAGTTTATCAATAAGTTCTGTGCCGCTACCATCTGGATAAAGATGCACTTTCTGTAATGCTTGTTTTGCAATGTCCATAGCATGGGGTGATGCTCCCCATGGGTTCTCGTTGGACGCTAATTTTACAATATCTTTAGCTACCAAACCAAATTCTTCAGCAACTTTTTCGATCGGTTTACCGGGTGTATAGACAGGTTGGTCCAGTATGCGACTATTCGCAAGTTGGGATAAGTTCATTTGATTTGTTTAAACTACCCGCATGTCGCCGATACTTCAAGTAAAAGCTTCATTTACCAATCGCGTATTGTGCCGCACGCTAAGTTGATTAATAATAATTAGTGTGAAAGTAGCTTTATTTGGTGCATCAGGACTTCTTGGCTGGTCAATTCATCACGAATTGGAGCGCAGAGGCTTTCAGAGTTGCGGATATCTCTTAGGTGAGAAACAAGAGAAAAGGTTTCAGTCTTTTCGCAGTCTTGATCTTAGGAATGAGCAAAAGGTAACCCGTGAACTTTTGGATTTGTGGCCAGATGCCATAATCAATTGTGCGGCAGTTTCTTCTCCAGATGCAGTAAATAAAAATCCGAAGCTGGCAGATGAGATAAATGTTGATGCAGCTCAGCGCTTAGTTGAAATTTCAGCTCATTTGGGAGCTAGGTTTGTACATATATCGACAGATATGGTATTCGAAGGTAGAGATGAACCGTATCGTTCCACTGATAGGCCATGTCCTTTAAGTGAATATGGGAAGCAAAAACTAAATGCAGAAAAGAGAGTTTTGGCCGCAACCGATGAGAATGTAGTTGTTTTAAGAATTACTCTTCTCAACGGAAACAGTCCGCGTGGAAACCGTAGTCCTCATGAAAGAATCTTGGAATGTATAAAAAATAAAGATCCTCTCATTCTTTTTGATGATGAATACAGGCAGCCCTGTTCCGCCGATAATGTGGCTTCGGTGATTGTGGAATTGCTTGAAAGGCCAAACTTAAATGGCCTTTTTCATTGGGCTGGCAGCGATGTAATCTCGAGATATGAGCTGGGTATTAAAATACTAGATAGATTTGGTTTTTCATCGAAATACATCACAAAATCCTCATTGCTTACTGAAATAAATCGGGTCGGGCAACGTCCCTCAAACTTAACCTTTGAGTTAGCACCATTGGTTGGGAAAATAAAAACAAAGCCAGAGAGTATTGCAGAGCAGGTTGAAAATCTAAAAGTTCCAAATGATCTTTTCAGTTGGTACAGGATGCATGCTGATGATCCAACAAAGTATATTTTACGAATTTAAATAAGAATGCTGGTATATCCAACATCAACCGATTCAGGGATTAATAATATGGCTACGGATTGGTGGCTTTTTGAGAATGCAGAATCCCCGCTATTCAGGCATTATAAATGGAAGATTAATGAAACTAGTTTTGGCTATGGTCAAGATTGGGAGTGGGTAGAAAAAGTGACATCTTTATCAGTTAACCAATTGATTAGAAGGCCAACAGGTGGAGGGATCGTGAAACATGGTAAGGATTGGACATATTGTTTGGTCATACCCAAGAATCACAAATCCTTTACGATTTCTCCCCTTGATTTCTACAAATATGTTCACCAATCAATTGGGAAGGCATTGAAAAAACAAGAAATAATAACCAATCTACAACCATGTCCGGCGGTAAAAGGTAGGGTCATTCCCGGAGATTGTTTCGAGGAACCAGTGGGTTGGGATCTTATGGATTTTCATACAAATGTAAAAATTGCAGGAGCAGCAATGAAGCGTTCTCGTAGGGGTCTGCTGCTCCAGGGAACAATTTTTGTTAATAATGAATGGGGATTAGATCACGAAGAATTTTACAGTAACTTGGTAGTTTTTTTTGGAGAAATGCTAGGAGATAAAGAGCTTAGAGAGGCGTCCCTCGATACTTCTATTGAAGAGCGAAAAATAGTCAGTAAACAATTTTCTCAACTTTGCTGGAAAAAAGAAAGAAAGTGGGTTTAGCTATTTTTTTGTAAGGTTACAACGCATTCTATATGGCGAGTCTGTGGGAAAAGATCAAAAGGCTGAATTTCTAAAATAGAATAACCGCCATCGATTAAGGTTTTTGCATCCCGTGCTTGAGTCGCTGGGTCGCACGATATGTAAACGATAAATTCTGGCCCAAAAACAATTGTCTGAGAAAGAAACTCGCTACTACATCCTTTTCTCGGTGGATCAATTATCAGAGTGCAGGGCTGAATTTGAGAGTCAATGCTTCCAAATATTGAAGTTGCATCTCCAAGAATAAATTCGGCATTTGAAATTTTATTCAACTTTGCGTTTGCCTGAGCGCCAAGAAAACCTTCCTGACTGATTTCAATGCCGATAACTTTTTGAAAGTGAGACGCTGCGGAAAGTCCGAATAAACCGCTTCCGCAATAAGCATCAATCAGATAGAAGGACTTTTGAGGAAACGATTGTTTAATTACATAGTCTACAAGTCGAGGAAGTATGAAAGGGTTATTTTGAAAGAATTCACCAGCTCTGAACTGGAAGGTCAGTTCCCCTACGCGTTCCTGGACAAACTCATTGGGGTCTTGGACGACCCCAATTAAAGTATCCCGTAAAAGCAAAGTCCCCCCTTTTTTTAAAGAAGACTTCTTGTCCGATACTGCGGTTCTTGCATCAGGTAGACTTTGATTAATTCCTTCAGTGGCGATTGGACATTGTTCAACATCAATGAGCGATCTGCGGGTCCCTTGCTTTAAAAAACCTATTTTAAAAGCACGATCTGCATTTCCCTTTTCAAAGTGAGGAGTTAATTTCGATCGATACGCATATTGTTTAGGAGATGCAATCGTTTCATTAATTTTAAATTCGACTTCTGCGATTCGTTCAAAAGAGTCCCTTACTTGATTTCTCTTCCATTCAAGTTGTGATCCATAATCTAGGTGTTGATACTGGCAGCCTCCACACTCCCCGAATAATGTACACTTGGGTGAAATTCGTTCAGGGGATGGATCTATAACATCGACACAATCTGCCGAAGAATAATTTTTGTGATTTCGATAAATTCGAGCTCGAATTTTTTCTCCTGGAAGGGCATAGGGGACTTGCACTACCCATCCCTGATCACGACCAACCCCAACTCCTAAGTTGGTGAGAGATTCAATCTTTAATTCGATTTCATGATGGTAAGGGTAAGGATCTGGTTTAAATCCCTTTGGAGAATTGTTCATTATATTATTCTTTTATCGGGCTCGCGTTGGACAGGCAAAGCCGTTTTTTTGAATAAGTGACAGAAAGAATAGAAAGTACATCAAACCCCAAAGTAAAACATTTAGTCAGGTTACGAAAATCAAGTCGTTATCGTAATGAGATGGGCCTTTTTATTGTCGAGGGTAAACGTGAAGTTGAGGCAGTTCTAGAAAGTGGTAGAATTTTTGAAGAAATTTATTTTTCTAATGAATTTGTAGAGGGAGAACTATTGGAGCAGTTATTCCCGGGACTAAATAAAGATACGGAAACATTTGAATTATCAGCAGATGCCATGAGTAAAGTTTCATACCGCGAACAGGTGAAAAGCGTCATCGGTATTGTTAAAATGTGGAATTTGGATCTACCAAAGATTGAATCTCTCGGTTTCGAATTAATACTTATTCTCGATGAAACAGAAAAACCCGGCAACTTAGGTGCAATTCTGCGTACTGCTGATGCAATGGGTGTTGATGCTGTTTTACTTTCTGATTCTCATGTAGATTTTTTTAATCCAAACATGGTTAGATCTTCAATGGGGCTTTTTGCCTGCATGCCAGTTTACAGTGCCAGCAAAGAGAAAATCATTGATTGGCTTAAAAAGGTTAATCCCAAGATCGTTGGAACTAGTTCAAAGGCCAAGCTGTCGGTTCATCAGTTTAACTTTGATAAACCTTCAGCTATTGTTATGGGAAGTGAAAGGGATGGCTTGGGTAAATCTTGGGAAAAAATTGTTCAAGACATGGTTTCTATACCATTGCATGGTAAAGCCAGTTCTTTAAATTTAAATAGTGCTACAGCTTGTGTATTAATGGAATTTAATCGCCAATTGAACTGTCAGAAATAGCCTGAAGCCAAGGTATCGTCTTATCCAATGCCTTTTCCATACTTATAATTGGTCTATACCCAAGATCTTTTTCAGCAGCGTAATTAGAAAACCAATGATCATGACTTAATTGGCAGGCTGCAAATCTGCTCATCGGCAGGTCCTTGCTAAAATTGAACAAACCCCATAAGGATTCTGCAACCATACCTGCAAGATACGCTTTTTGAAAGGAAACCCGTTTTTTTAGGGGCGGCAATTTAAGCTTGATGAATAAATCGTTAAGCCATTTCCATAATTGGACAGGCTCACTTTGACTTATAAAGTATGCCTTTCCCCCCACAGGCTTATTTGAAATAAGAGCGTTCATTGCGGTCACATGTGCGTGCGTAACATTGTCAATATGAGTTAAATCTACTTGGTTCAAACCATCGCCAACTATTTTAAGTTTCCCTTCAGCATGGCGTCTAATAACTTTTGGAAGTAAATGTGGGTCACCTTCGCCCCAAACTAAATGGGGTCTGAGTGCAATTGTTTTAAAATTTATATTATCATTTGAATTTAAAACTTCTTTTTCGGCGATCGCTTTCGTTTGTGCATAAGGAGAGACTTTATTTTTAATATAAGGTAAGTTTTCGTTAGCATTCTTAATGGGTTCTTTTGTAAAGACTACGCTTGGAGAGCTTGTATAAATAAAATTTTGAACACTGGATGATTTACATGCGTCTAAAAGTCGTTTTGTTGCTAAATAATTGGACGCATAATAATCATTATATTTCCCTTCAATACCAGCTTTTGCTGCAACATGAAAAACCACATCAACATTTTTCAGAATTTGATGATTTAAATTATCTTTTGATAAATCATACTGATGGTGTGCTGTAATGTATTCTTTTTTCCTATAATCAGAAGATCGGCTTACAGTGCTTATCTCATGTCCGAGCATTGAAAGTTTTTTAGCTATTGAATTGCCAATAAAACCTTTTCCGCCCGTGATCAGTATTTTCATAGTCGGATACCTAGTTTAGTATTTTTTACAACAGCTGTTGTCCATTTTTTTGCCAGAGCAAGTCTATGTATCTTTGCATTATGTCTCGGATCGACTGGGAGTTGTTTTTCATGAAAAACTCTGACAATATTATATTTTCTAAAATGCTTCTTCATTCGCTTTTTTACCTCTGCTGAGATTATCTCAAATGCATCACTTTTTTGAGAATCAGTCTGTACCACCAAGCATGGTTCTTTTATCTTTTTATTCCCGATGCCTATCAATGCTGATCTTTTGACTCCTGGTATTATGTTTACCATAGGTTCACATCTTTCTGTTTCTAGTGGACCGTTCTCAGTTTGAACACATTCTACTTTCCTTCCAAGAAATCGTAAGACTCCGTCCTTATCCCAATAACCGAGGTCTCCCATTCGATGATATTCGGATGATTTGTATATGAATCTTGCGTCTCTTGTAGCTCCAGGCATCTTATCATATCCATCTGTAACTGTGTCTCCTGAGGCACAAATTTCCCCAGGTTGTAATGGTTTAACGATTGGTTCTATTTTTTCTTCATGTTCGTGAGGTAATGGACTATTCCGTATCGGCATTAATACAATCGAAATATTTTTTATTGGTTTACCTATACACGAACCATCTCCATAAACTATCGATTGAGATAATTCTCTAATTTGACGGTGGTCAGTGAATGAAACCGGAAGTGCCTCCGTTGCTCCATAGGGCACAATAACTCTGCCGTTCGAGATTATTTCTGATAATTCTTTTATGAGACTGGGCGAAGAAGGAGCTCCAGCGAGCATGAACCGTTTAATGCGAGGGAGTATTATATCATTCGTGTTACAATATTCTGATATTTTTTTCCCAATAATTGGTGAACAGAATGCAGTCGTAACATTATGATTAATCAATGTATCAACAAGTATTTTAGCATTAGCTTCTGCTGGTTTTCTTGGGTTCATTTCAGGAATAACTGAAGTGATTGCTAGGGCAGGATTAAATAGAGCAAATATTGGTAAAGTTACTAAATCAATCTCTCCTTCACCTAGGCAAAATTCCTGATGTAGAGTTTGGATTTGAGCATTAAAGTTTCTGTGTAAGTACCTCACTCCTTTGGGGCACCCTGTCGAACCAGATGTAAAAACGATTGCTGCTAAATCTTCATCTCTCGTTTCGTGGAAATTTATTGAAGAATCGATTGATTTCGAATCGCATTTAATACATTCAACGAAATTGTTTGGTATTTTTATCCTTACTGAAATGGAGTTGAAAGATTTACGGAAAGCATAAGATAACCAAAAGGCAGCAGGAAATGCAATTAGGGATTTGGGGGTTGAAGTTCGGATGCATTTTAACAGTGCTTTCATGCCCATACCCGGATCAATAATAATCGGTATTGCACCTAAGTATAAAAGCGCAAAACAGCATACAATTAAATCGTATCCAGGTTTTACAAGAAGTAATGTACGATTATTTTGTTTAACTCCTTTTTTATTAAAAAAAGCAGCTACAATTTTAACATCTTGATAGAGTGTTTCAAAGTCTTTACTTTGGAAATCATTGGTTGCAGAAATAACAGCCTTTAATTTAGGAAACTTTTTTGCACTTTTTTCTAAATGCTGAACAAGATTGCCCGTGAAAATAGATTCAGGCATAGATTCTATCAGAAAATCTGTTCGGCAAGCCACCTTTCAGCTTCAATTGCTGCCTGACACCCCATACCAGCTGCAGTAATTGCTTGCCTGTACACATGATCTGCACAATCACCTGCAAGGTAAACTCCGGGAATTGATGTTAAAACAGAACTTCCTGTCTTTGGGACTAAATAACCATTTTCATCCAATGGTATGACATCCTTAAAGCAACTTGTATTTGGAGTGTGGCCAATAGCAATAAAGACACCCTTACACGAGATTTCCGAACTTTGATTCGATACCGTGTCAGTGACAGTAATGGCATTCACCTTGCCGTCTTCCCCAGGAAGAATTTCATTTAGTTTAGAATTCCACACAACTTCAATTTTATCATGCTCTAGAACACGCTGAGCCATGATTCTTGAAGCTCTTAATTCATCCCTTCTATGAATTAATTTAACAGAGGAGCAAAACCGAGTTAGAAACAATGCCTCTTCGCAGGCTGAGTCCCCACCTCCGATTACAACCACATCCATGTTTCGGTAAAAGGCACCGTCGCAAGTTGCACATGTTGTAACTCCTTTTCCACCATACATTTCTTGTTCTCCTGGTACACCAAGAAGTCGAGGTGCCGCCCCTGTTGCAATGATTACAGCTTTTGCATCATAGGAATCTGCACCCGACTTTAGAACTTTTATCTGCTGAGAAAAGTCGACCTCATTAATAAAAGAGTTTTGTATTCTAGCGCCAAATTTTACTGCTTGTTTCCGAAGGTTATCCATTAACATAAAACCGTCGATCCCTTCGGGAAACCCAGGGAAGTTTTCAACTTCTGATGTAGTAGTTAACTGGCCTCCTGGTTGCTTACCTTCAAGTATGAGTGGGTTGAGATTTGCTCGTGCTGCATAAATTGCTGCGGTGAATCCTGCGCAACCGGTTCCGATAATTATAATGTTTTCCATAGAAGAGATTTAAATTTAGGAGAATAAAATTTAAGATCGTTATAATTGCCTTAATTTTTTACAAAGTCGAGATGTCTTTCATTGATAGTCATTGCCACCTAAAGTCTTTTCATGATGAATTAGCCTTGGATCAAACTTTAGGCAAAGCTTCTACTGTTGGCGTCGATCAAATGATAACTGTTGGAACTAATACTGATGACTGGGATTTGTATGAAAACCTCTCCATTATCTATGCTGGCAAGGTTTTCTACACGGTTGGAATTCATCCTTGCTATGTTGATAAAAGTTGGGCAGCACAAAGCAAAATGATTAAAGCCTTTTGGACCCGAGAATCGAAACCCGTTGCATTAGGAGAAATAGGTCTAGATTATTTCAGACTACCTAAGGATAAAAATGCGTCAAAAGATATAATTTCGCTCCAAATTAAATGCTTTAATGAGCAACTTAAAATCGCTAAGTCTTTGGATTGCCCGATCGTTGTTCATTCAAGAGACTCCTTTGAAGATTGCTTGAGTTATATTGATAAAAGCGGAGTAAATTGGAATAAAGTAGTCTTCCATTGTTTTTCAGAAGGCAAAGAAAGAATGCAGCAAATCATTGACAGAGGTGGCACTGCCTCATTTACGGGTAACATTACCTATGGTAAAAATAAGCATCTGCATGAAGCAATAAAGTTGCAGGGAATTGATAATTTAATGTTAGAGACTGATAGCCCATATTTGACTCCTGAACCTAATAGAAGGGACCGAAATGAACCCTCAAGTATACCTAAAATCGCCCAATTCATTTCAAATATTCTAGGTATCAGCGAAAATGATGTAGAAAGGATCATATATTCTAGGACTAAAACCTTTTTTAATATTATTTAAAAATTGAAACTCACTATTCAAACTTGCAGTATGACAAATATTTGTAATAATTATTCTATTGCGGATCCATCCATTATTCATCTTTCAAACCCCATAGTTCACCCTTACATCTAAAGTTGACTCATGAATGATACAGACTCAGATAGCGAAGAACCTTTGGAGGAGGATGTTGAGGATGCCCCAAATACTCAAATTGAAAGAGAGCTTTCACCAAGAGAAAAAGAGAGAGAATCAAGGGTTGCCGTAAGAAAAGAACTCCGTGACCAGAGGCAGGTAATGCGTGATTTGCGTCAAAGAGTTAAGAACGGAGAAAATCTTACGGACGATATAGAAGCATGTAAGGGACAGATTGATCTTTTGTATAAAGAACTTCAATCCATTGAAGAGGGGGGGCATACAACCTTTTTGGCAGCCAAAGAGGTTATAGCTCCCAAAATGAATTATTCGGAGAAAAAAGAAGATTTAAAGCAAAAGATTAAAGATGTTAAAAAAGAAATTTCTCTTTTAGAAGATTCTCTTTATGAACCTAATCTTACAGATCAAGTAAGAGATGGAATAATAATTGAAATATCTACTTTAAAAAAAGATCAGGAAGATTTATCAGAGGAAATGAATGCCATTCTTCAATTTAATCACACTCGTTTCGTAGAAGCACGTGAGGAAAATAAAGAAAACATAATAAAAGTTCAGGAAGAGCAAGAATTGGAGGCTGATAAAGATTCTCTAAATCGAGAACTTAAAGCAGCTAACGAGGTATCAGATCTTAGTCTTGCAAATGAAATTATCACTAAGCTTGCAGATGTTGAGGCAAAAATTAAAAATTTAAATCGACCGAAAGAGGATGTATTTCTCGACCAATTTACAGATAGTACGGAAGATCCGTTTCTAGAAAGATAAATCTTTTTAAAGCCTTAAGATTTTTCATTAGCATATATTGTAACTTTAGCCTCATTGTGGCTTAAAAGATATTTTGCACGCTTGATTGCTTTAGCTGTGGATAAGGTTGGATTAGAACGAATGTGAGGAAAAATATTCTGGCGATTTATTCTGCTTAATACACCAGAGTTTCGCAAGATTCTGATAGCATCTTTCCGAACTTCACATAAAAGGATATTACAGTTCTTTTCTTTGTAATAATCAAGGAGTTCTTCAAGGGCTAAAACGGAAGTACCGTCTAGGTGGTGTGCATTTAAAAGTTTGAGAATAAGAACTTTAATATTTCTTTTTTCACCGACCCGTCTTATTTGTTCGTAAAACAGGTCAGCTGCAGCAAAAAAAAGTTCACCTTCAACATGTACAATAGAAACTTCAGGTTCTGAATTTTTTGATTTGTTTGAAATCTGAAAAATTTCTCCCTGTTCATTATATCCATGCTCGATCATTTCTGGTTCAGCAACCTTCTTGAGGAATAAGAGCAAGGAAGTAAGAACACCAACAAATATCGCCAATTGGAGGGAAAACATTAAGCCAACTAAAAAGGTTACCGCAAAAGTCACAGCATCGGAACGGGAAGACCGAATTGCAGTAATTAACTGATTTTTTTTTATCAGTGATATTCCTATAAATACAACAAGAGTAGCTAGTGCGGATACTGGAATAACATGAACAAGGTTCCCTAAATTAAAAAATCCAATTAAAACTAATGAGCCTGTAATGATATTAGAAAAACCGGACTTTGCATTTGAATTAACATTAAGCGAAGACCTGGTCAAAGAGCCTGAAGCAGGCATTCCGGATAAAAATGCACAACCAATATTTGCAACTCCGAAAGAAAGCGCCTCACGATCACTTTTAATTCTTTTGCCGGACCTAGAGGCCAAAGATTTACCTATAGATAAACCTTCTATTAAGCAGAGTAATGCAAGGGCTATGGAAGTCTGGAAGATAATTTCCCAATTGCTGATAGAAAGTTCAAAGTTTGGTAGTGATACAGGAATATAATTTGAATTAAATGATTGTAAGCAAGGTACCTTGTATCCATTGCGAATTAAATATTGTCCCATGATTGAGCCTAATACCAAACTTATTGCAACATTGGGTAGTGCTTTAAATTTTATATTTAGGATTATATATGTAATCCCTGTAAAGAAACTTAGAAATATAGAAGCACTGGAGTTGTCTGCTATATTTTTAAAGATGTGAATCAATGATTGGAAGAAATTTGATCCTGGTGGATACGGGTTTTCCATTCCAATAACTGATCGTACTTGATTCGATATTATCAGGAGTGCGGCAGCGGTTATGTATCCAGTAATCACTGTTCTAGAAATAAATTTTGTAAGAAAAGAAACCTTTAAGGTTCCAGCACCTATTAAAATTAAACCGGTGCATAGTAAAATACTTGGAAGAATTAAAAGTGCATCACTTACAAGCATCCCATTGGGTGCAACCATCTCCATTTGGGCGAAAACCCCAAAAAGCAGAACTGCTGTCGCATTGGTCGGCCCAAGTGTTATAAAGCGACCGCCACCGAGAACCCCACCGAGAAAAGCAGCAATGCCTGAAGCCAATAGGCCAAAATAGAGGGGTAAGCCAGCGATCAGGGCGTAAGCCATACCCTGCGGTATGGCAAGAAGGGAAACATTAATACCTGCCCGTAAATCCCTTTGAATCGTAAAAATATCTTTAAATTTAATTTTCAAGCTTTTCAAACTTAGTTGAATCAAATGAAATATGGATTTTATTATTATTCCAGAAGGTTAGATTATCATAGTATTCGGTCTTTAATTTGTTTAAAGATAGACTTACCTTCTCAAGTAACCTGGTATCTGAGGTATTATTATTTATATCTGTTTTTTGATTCGCTAAAGTAAGCTGTTTATTACGCAGTGAAGATATTTTGTTTTTTGATTCGAGAATTTGTTCATTAAGATTTCGAATACATTTATCATATTCTTCTTTTAAGAGAAGCGATAATTTTGATTTATTTTTTTTGATTTCTTCAGATATGGGAGTCGATTTTTTTCCCGAAATTAATTCATTAATTTGTTTAAGAAGTTGATTGTAGTCCTGAATCTTTCCAAAATTCTTTAAGTAAGGAATCTCCAGTGATTTTTCGAAACTATCCTCTTTTTCACTTTTAGATATTTTTTCTAAGGTGGATATCAATTGTTTTAATTCCTGTTCTAAAATCGTAATTTCTGAGTTTGTGGAGATTTGATCAAGGTTGTAACCGCTCCCTTTTAGGTTGAGGATTCTGTTTTTTAATTCAGTGGACTTGTTTTCGAATAGTCGGATTTTATTAAATATGTCATTCACTTCATGGATTGCTAAAATTGAGCCTTCGGAATTTTCATAAAATTTTGTTAACGCTTTCTGAATGGCGATTTGAAGGATTATTGCATTTTTCTTTTCTTTACCCTTTGTGATTAGATAATGATCTTCCGATACATATTTTGTGTAATAAAGGGTAGACAGGAAAAGTGTTGAATTAAAATCTATCGAAAATGATTCACCTTGGGATAAGATTATTTCCTTTGCACTAATGCTTTTATCTAGAAAATTGTACAAAAATGAGTTGAATTTTTTACTGTTAATAATCTTATCGTTTAGAGTACGTATAACTCTATCTTGATTAGAGTAATTTATTTTAGTTTTTAGGCTTACCCAATCCGTGGGTGTAATTTTTACAGGAGGTTGTTTTGTATTAAAGTTTAGATTATCCTGGATGTTTATTTTTGTGGATGTTGCATATTGCTTTTGGATATCTTTTCTAATTGTAAAGTAATAAAACACGACTATTGAGCTTACTATAACTATGATACAAAAAAGCGGTTTTACTCTCATTTCGGAAAACTTGTAATGTGGGTTTTAATTTAAAAGTTCTTGCTACTAAGTAAGAGTTTAAGTGTGATTATGGTAAATTGTAATGAGTACAGTATCCATCGAGTATTCCCAAAAGTTGACTTCAATCCAGAGGTCCTTGTATGCATTTATACTTTCATTATTGCCTAATCGAACGGAAGCCGAGGATGTTTTGCAAGAAACGAATTTAATTTTGTGTAAGAAAGCACACGAATATGATCCACAAGGTCATTTTCAAGCTTGGGCATTTAAAATCGCTCGTTTTCAAGTAATGAAATTTCTAACCAAGAAAAAGCGAAGTAAAATCCATTTTTCAACTGAGATTGTCGAAGATATTGCCGCAGAGGAGTTTGACTTGAAAAGAGTTGCGGTCGTACAAAAGGCTCTCGCTATTTGTTACGATTTATTACCTCAAAATATGCAAAAGATTGCGCACCTAAGGTTTAAGGACGATTCTAGTCTCAAGACCATTTCGGAAAAAGTGGGAAGACCGATGGGAGCCATTTCATCTACCTTATATAGAATCAGGCAAAAATTAAACGACTGTGTAAAAGAAAAAGTTACCATTGTAGAATCTGAGATGGATTTTAAAAAATCATAATCAATCGTGTAATATAAAATAGCTTTGTGCTAATACACTGCATACCCCATGAATATCTCAAATACTGAATTCGATACTTTGGTAAGCAAAGCTTTAGATTCCAATTTATCTGCATCTGAAAATGAACTTCTTACTTCTGCTCTAAAGGATGAACCAAATTTACAAAGAAGGTATTGTAATTTTATTTTACATGAGTCCCTTCTGCATTGGGAGTCGGAAGTAATTCCCGAAGAGGAGCCAAATGTAATAATGTTTCCTTTTTGGGTCTTATTATCTTCTGCAGCGGCTGTCTTCGTTTGCTTGTTTTCAGCATGGTTTCTTCATCAAGAATATTCTTTAAATGTAGAAGAAGAACAGTTTGCTATAAATACTCTTCCTGTCCAATCAGTTCAATCTTCCGAAATATTTAGCCAACCAGTTGCAGCCATGAGCAATGAAGTAGTTCACAAATCATTACTTGATGATTCCCTAGAACTTATTCAAATGCTTTCTGACGGTGATTCATACATAGATGGTGCTTCCCTAATGTTACGAAATGGTTTTTCTTTTGTCTCAAGAGACCATCAACTTTCAACCTCTTCTATTGACGGTGTTTTACCCTTAAATGATACTCAGATGATTTTATTTCGGGAAATGTCCGTAGATACTATTTCTCAAAGATCCGAAGCCATTGAAACAATACGCGTTTATGATCTTAAAAACCATCCTTCGAATTTTGAGAATATTGTAGATGCTTCAGTATGTTTTAACCAAAGCCATTCTGATTTTGGTGATTCAACAGAATTTTCTTTGTCCCTCTTGGCTGTTAATGATTTAGAAGAAAACAATTTTGTTGAAGTTGGTTCATCATCGCAGGTTTTGAATAGTGATAATGATCACTCGACCTGGGAACGCGTCGATACTACATTTATCCTTCCTGAAGGGACCGATTATTTGGTTGTCTCCTTGGTGGCTAAAAAGAGCGGGCCAAGTGCTTTAAATTCTAATTTGCAAAGTTTTTTTGCTGATGAATTAGAGCTTTCTTTTGCAGGTATATAATTCCTCTTGTAACCTTCTTTGTCTCAATTTGAGACGCTAAGAGGAGTTTGTGTCGGTTTTGGTTGAGTTGAAGTTGGTAATCTTTTAGCTAAAGCGATGAAATATTTATTGTTTGTAATTTGGTTGGTGTTTACTTGTAAATCTTTCTCCAAGGATTGGCCTCGATTTGGGGGCATAAAGGGTGATTTTACTTCGGGTGAAAGTGGGTTGAAGAAAGACTGGAAAGCGGCAGATCCTGATGAACTTTGGAAACTTGATGTTGGACTTGGCTTTTCGTCTGTTATTGAATCAAATGGTCTTGCCTATACAAAGGGTTATTCAGACGGAAAGATTCTGTTATTTTGCGTGGATGCTGCAAATGGAAAAGTAATATGGAAAAAACAATTTCCCTGCTCGAAAGGTGATAATTACTTTAAAGGTGGTAGCCGATCTACACCAGTAGTTTACCATAAAAAACTTTACACGATAACTCATGACGGTGATTTTTATTGTATAGACGCGTTGAAAGGAACCATTATTTGGGGTGTAAATTTAGTTGATGATTTAGGGGGTATGCGCCCGACTTGGGGCTACGCCGGTTCTCCTGCGATTGTTGGTCAAAATGTAATTTTGGCAGTAGGGGCAAAAGAATCTGCCCTTGTAGCTTTTAATAAAGATAATGGTAATGTAGTCTGGAAAAGTGGAAATTATGAAGCTTCATATTCAACTCCCTGTAGGCTTCAAGGCACCGAAGAAATAGCGGTTTTTCATGGATCAGGTTTATCGATTCATGGGTTGAGTGATGGGACAGTCAAAAGATTTTATCAGCATAAAACACGGTATGGTATTAATGCTTCCCAGCCCATTCAGATTGGGAAAAAACTATTAGTATCGAGTGCTTACGGGAAAGGCTCCGCATTGGTGGATTTTTCAAAAACTAAACCTCGGATTGAATGGAAAACCGAGAAAATAGCTAGTCAAATGGCAAGTTCTGTTTACAAAGACGGTTATGTATACGGTATCCACGGACAGGCAGGCACCAGATCTAAATTTTCTACCCTCTTTTGCCTTGATATAAACAAAGGAAAAGTTTCTTGGGAAAAAAAAGGCTTTGGTCTCGGCACGTTAATCTTAGTTGAGGATACCTTGGTATTATTATCTGAAAACGGGGAACTAGTTTTAGTAGATGCGATTCCTGAAAAGTTTCAGGAATTAGCGAACTTTCAGGTTTTGTCAGGAAAAGATAACTGGGCTCCGCCAACCTATTCTAATGGAAGGTTGCACTGCCGTTCGAGCGATGGCGAGTGGAAATGTTTAGCTATGGGTTCTACTTACTACTAGTTGTAAAAGCATCTGTTTACTTTTTTTAGAAAATCTATCAGCTGTGCCTTTTGGGAGTCACTTAGTGCACCTAAGGCTTTTCGTTCAAGTGAATATGCTATTTTAGATGCCTGTTTCCATTTCTCAATACCTTGCGAAGTAAGTTTAATAACTTTCTTCCTTTTGTCATGGGGACAATTACTTCTCAGAATAAAATTCTTTTTCTCCATCCTTTCAACTAAAGCAGCTACATTATTTGCATCAGTAAACATTAATTTTACCAAATCCTTTTGGCAAAATTCTTGAGAATTGACTTCTTTAATCCAACGAAGAGCAGAAAATTGGTCAGCTGTTATTCCAACGCTTTTGAGGCGTTTATTAAAGATTCCATTTAATGTAATCCAGCAGGCACGAAGGGCTGAGGGGAATTTTTCGTGAGTGGGGTTGATCAATGAATTTGCAGGTAAACGGACAAGGATGTTTGACAAATTAGTACACACAAGTACTAATTTCGTCTATCACAAATTATATTATCCCAATGCTATGTCTAAAAGAATAATTATCCCTTCTATATTTTATGCCATTTTTGTTTTACAGGGGTGTATCTCTACTTCACAGAAAACAACCGAGGATCCTGTTGATAAAACAGTTCAATCCGATTGGTTGTCTTGGCGTGGACCGTATGGATCCGGTGTTTCATCGCAAACTAATTTGCCGGCAGATTTAAACAGTACTTTAATTTGGAGTCACGATATTCAGGGGGGTGGCGTACCTGTTATAGCGGGAAGCAAAGCTTATCAATTTGGATATTACGGCACAACTGAGGACTTGCAGGAGGCTCTTGTATGCTTCGATACAAGATCAGGTGAAATTCTATGGGAACAGCGTCACAGTGATTTTATAAGTGATATCGTATACAACCGCTACGGTGTAGGTGCAGCGTGCGTAGATCCCGCATCTGGTAATGTTTATTTTCAAACCAGTCCGGGATTGTTAATAGGATATGATTCGAATGGAAATAAATTATGGGAGCGTTCTCTGATGGAGGAATTCGCACGACTTACATTTCCAAATGGACGAACAGGAGGACCATGCGTTGATGGAAATTTGATAATTATCCATGCAATAACTGCAAATTGGGGTAAACAGGGGCCAGCTAGAGATCGATTTTACGCTTTCGATAAAAAAGATGGTAAACTGGTTTGGGTGTCGACCCCTGGGATTACTCCAAAGGACAGTTCCTTTGCCCCTTTGATTTTTGAGGATCTACCGAGTGGTCGTCGAGTTTTCTACAGTGGTACTGGCTGTGGTCATGTGGTATGCATAGATGTTCGTACAGGGCAACCACTTTGGAGGTTTCAAATGTCTTATGGCGGGGTAAATGCAGGAGTCGTCATACACGAGGACGCAGTCATTGCAGTGCATGGCAAAGAAAATACCGATAGTACTGTTATTGGAAGGATGGTTGCGATCAAGAAACCCGCGAAGCTTCCAGGAATAGGAGAAGATATTTTAGTTCTTGGAAAAGATCATGAAATTTGGAGAAATAATGGTATTGAGGCTTTCACAAGTACTCCTGCCTACCGAAACGGAAGAGTTTACTCAACCATCAAGCGTGGCGAACTTGTTTGCCTAGATGCAAGTTCAGGCGAGGAGCATTGGGTTCTAAAACTTGCTCCTGATCAAATTCACGCTTCGCCAACCTGGGCTGATGATAAACTTTATGTTCCGATGTTTAATGGCAAAGTTTTCGTGGTAGAGGATGAAGGCTTAAATGCGAAGGTTTTGAGCGAGATTGATCTTGGGGCTGCCTGCTTAGCGGCTCCTGCTGTAGCCCATGGACGTGTTTTAGTGCAAGCTAAGAAAAAACTTTATTGCTTTGGCTCGGCTGACCCAGCACCTGCATTTGTTGCTCAACCTCAAGAGTCGAATAAACACATATCTTCATCATCTGATGGCGATATTGTGTCTTTGCAAGTGGTTCCTGCTGAATTTATTTTACAGGCTGGAGAAAATATTCATTTCGAGGTGTTCGGGTTAGATTCGTCTGGTAGAAGGATTAGAAAAATAGAAGAAGGGTTGACCTGGCGCAGATGGATACCTCCTACAGCGAAGGTAAAATCAAAAGTAGATGCTGAGATTAGTCCTGAAGGTATTCTTAGTGCAGAAATGAATGCTTCCCTTTCTGCAGGGGCTCTACAGGTTTCCAGCGGGGGATTATCAGGTACTACCAGAGGTAGAGTTCTTCCGAATTTACCTTATTATGAAGATTTTGAAGAAGATTTTGAATTTGTACATACTAGCACTGATAATATCCCTTTTTCGTTTCCGCCACTTTCTTGGCTTGGTGCAAGAATGCGCTGGCAGGTCCAGGATATGGAAGAAAACAAAATTGCTGGTAACACCCTAGATCGGGTTCTTTTTCAGCGAGCTATTAACTTTATTGGTAATAAGGACATGTCGAATTATACGATGTCTGCTGATGTTATGACAGATGGTGATCGTCGAACGAAATCTAACATTGGGTTGATTAATCAGAGGTATATTTTTGTTCTAGTTGGGAATAGTCAAAAACTTGAAGTTGTATCTAATTTTGATAGATTCCGTCATTCAGTTCCTTTTTCAATTAAGACTAATTCCTGGTATACTTTGAAGACGAGGGTTGATCTAAATGAAATGGGCACTGGAGTCGTAAGGGCAAAAGCGTGGGCAAAAGATGAACAGGAGCCAGAAAACTGGACCATAGAGGTGGAGCATAACAACGCTCATACGCATGGCGCACCTGGACTTTATGCGATGTCACCACAAAGCAAAAAGAAAGTTTACATCGACAACATTGCAGTCATACAGAATTAATTTTTAAATCTCAATTTCCTATGAAAAGTATAAAAAAAATCTTAATTTCGTTCATTTTTTCTTCAACCGCGGTTTTTTCTGCAGATTGGCCAACATGGGGAGGGAATGATACTCGTAACATGGTTTCTTTGGAAACCGGTCTTGATTTGGATTTCAATCCCGGAGAAATGAACGATGACGAAAGTGTGGATATGAGTACCACAGAAAATGTTAAATGGGTGGCTAAACTTGGATCCCAAGCTTACGGAAATGTCACTATAGCGAACGGCTATGTTTTCGCTGGCACAAACAATGAATCTCCTCGTGATTCTGGTAAAAAAGGTGATCGGGGAGTTGTAATGTGTTTTGACGAAAAAACCGGTAAACTTTCATGGCAATTAGTAATTCCGAAGTTAGGTGCGGGTAAGGTAAGTGATTGGGAATACATCGGTGTTTGTTCATCTCCGGCTATCGAGGGAAATAGAGTTTATGTTGTGACCAACAAATGCGAAGTTGTTTGTTTGGATTTAAAGGGTTTTTCGAACGGTAACGATGGACCATACATGGAAGAAGCCAATTATGTAAAACCCAAGGGCACCGGAGATGTTCTGAACGAGGAGATAGACGCTGATATTTTATGGATGTATGATATGAGAGACCAACTTGGAGTATTTCCTCATAATGTTACTAGTTCATCTGCCTTAATCATTGGCGATTCTTTATTCGTTGCTACTTCAAATGGTGTCGACTGGTCTCACACCAATATTCCAAGTCCATTATCACCAAGTTGGATTGCTTTAGATAAAAATACGGGTGAATTAATTGGGGAGGATGGTTCGGGTGCCAGTGCGGGTGCACTTCACGCGGCATGGTCTTCTTTGACTTATGGCAAAATTAAAGATGAAGAAATTTTAATCTGGGGAGGAACGGATGGATTTTGCTACGGTTATCTTAACAAGACTCAAAAAGATGAAGATGGATATGATTTATTCCAGCCAAAATGGAAAGTAGATTGTAATGAATTGAGTTATCGAAAAGATAGCGACGGAAAGAAAATACCATATGCGACACCTCCTGGTCCAAGTGAACTTATTGGCACGCCAGTTTTGTATGAAGATAAAGTCTACTGTGCAATAGGGCAGGACCCTGAACATGGAGATGGAGTGGGGCGATTATCCTGTATTGATGCAAGTAATGGAAAAGTCCTGTGGAAGTATACGGATGTTGGTCGAACAATTTCCACCGCATCTGTTCATGAGGGTCTGGTATATCTCGCAGAATATTCTGGTATTATTCATTGTTTAGATGCTGAGACGGGGAAGGTGTATTGGACTCATGATTCTTTTAGCCGTATTTGGGGATCAACTCTTGTTGTGGATGGAAAGGTTCTTCTTGGTAATGAAGATGGAGATTTACTTATTTTAGATCATGGTAAATCTAAGCCAAAGGTGAAAACAATAAATATGGGAGCTCCGGTTTACAGCTCTCCTGTTGTTGCTAATGGAACATTATATGTGGCCACTCAAACACATTTGTACGCGATAGGAAAATAAATCAGAATTTTTTTATGAGTAAAATTATAATTTGGTCTCTATTCGTAGTGCTCTTTTTCATGCACCAAGATTTTTGGTGGTGGAATGATTCTGAGTTAGTTTTTGGATTCATGCCAATGGGGCTAGCTTACCATGCGGGCTTTTCAATTGCGTGCTCTATTTTAGGATGGTTGGCCATCAGATTTGCTTGGCCTCATGATTTGGAAGCATTTGCAGAAGAAAAGTGAGAGTTTATAACATCGGATTTAATTTTTTAAACCTATCCTTATGACCACACTATTTGTAATCATCGGCTATTTATGCCTGCTTTTGGCTTTAGGTTTTTTTAGCAACCGCCTCTTTCGGGGTACGAGTAAAGATTACTTTGTGGCAAGCCATAGTATTGGACCTTTTCTTCTTTTGATGAGTGTGTTTGGCACGACTATGACTGCATTTGCATTGGTGGGATCAACAGGAAAATCATTTGAAAGGGGAATTGGAACTTATGGGTTGATGGCATCGATAAGCGGGCTAGTGCACGCGGCAATTTTCTTTCTAGTAGGAATTAGGCTTTGGGCATTCGGAAAGAAACATGGATTTATTACTCAAATACAGTTTTTTCGAACTCGATTTGAATCAGATTCTTTAGGTTACATACTATTTCCAATTTTGGTCCTCTTGGTCATACCTTATCTACTTATCGGAATCATAGGTGCAGGAAAAACTATTGAGCCTGTAACAGCAGGTGCTTTTCCATCAATATTCATCAACCCTTCTGCTCCACAGTGGTTAGGTGGAGTACCGCCATGGCTGACAGGGTTAGTAGTTTCTTTGGTTGTCCTGAGCTATGTTTTTATGGGCGGTTCTCGGGGTGCTGCCTTTGCCAATACCTTTCAGACGATCGTTTTTATGATAATGGGCTTAGTCGCCTTTACATTTATCATTAATGCACTTGGTGGAATTAATAATGCGGGAAATATCCCTGCAAGAATAAATGAAAAGGGCCTAGTTGTGCAGGATTTTCATTATAATAAAGAATCGCAATCTGTTGAGAAAAACCAACCTCCAAAAATTGTTGGTAAAGTAGTTGATTTTGAGAATGCGAATTTGGCGAATGTACAACCTCATTTTTGGCGTGAACCTGTAACAATTGAATTTAAGAAAAAGGTTCCGAAAACTGGTGAACTTATACCCTTTGAAAGAGAGCTTGGCATTCCTTTCATTACATTTGTAACTTATCTATTTATCCCACTGAGCGTAGGAATGTTCCCGCACCTTTTTCAGCATTGGTTAACCGCAAAGAGTGCCAAATCATTCAAATTAACTGTGATCGCTCACCCGCTTTGCATCATGGTGGTGTGGGTACCGTGTGTTTTAGTTGGAGCCTGGGCGAGTGGAGTATTACCTCCAGGTATTCCTCCTCCAGCAGTACTTTCTGCTATGCTTAATCTTCTTGTGGGTGACGAAGTATTAATTGGTCTGCTAACTGCAGGAGTTTTAGCTGCGATTATGTCTTCTTTAGACTCTCAATTTCTGTGCCTTGGCACAATTTTCACTAATGATATTGTAATCCACCGAGCGGGTCAGGATAAGTACACTGATAAACAAATTATTTTCATAGCAAGATCTTTTATTGTCGTAATTGTGTCCCTCACATATGTCCTTGCGATGCTTGCAAAAGATGCCAATGTTTTCGATTTGGCTATTTGGTGCTTTAGTGGTTTTTCTGCTCTGTTCCCTGTAATATTTGCTGCTCTTTATTGGAAAAGGGCAACGGAGAGTGGTGTTATCGCCAGCATATTAGCGGCTGTCGTAACTTGGCTTTATTATTTTCACCAATCCGGGTACGGAGGAGAGTATATGATCGGTCCCGGAATCGTACCTGCCGCAATTTGTTTTTTGGCCGCCGCAATCACACTTGTGGTGGTGTCACTTTTTACGAAGCCTCCATCCGAAAAAACATTAGAAAAGTTTTTCCCCAAAACGGACTGAATTGTAAAATCAACAAACCAGAATTTATTGAATAAATATGGCTAACGATGAAATAGTAAAAAATGCGGCGGACGAGTTGGATGCTCATGTCTCCGAAATGATAAAGTGGCATTTTTCGCCTGAGACGGGTTGTCCTTTTTGGTTAGATTGGGCAAAGCAGAATTGGAATCCAATTGAAGAGGTAAAAAACTTTGAAGACCTTTGTCAGAAATTTCCCAATTTTCAAGATGAGTGGCTTCGTGATCTCCCAAATGATGTCTGGGTTCCCAATGCATACAAGGGTCGGCCTTTCAATATCTTTGAAACCGGAGGAACTACGGGCATGCCAAAACAACGCATTGGTTGGGATGATTTTCGTATCGATTATACTGCGTTTTCTGAGACGCTCAGTGATGATCATTTCCCAAGGGATGATTATTGGATGATGGTTGGGCCAACTGGTCCTCGTCGTTTGCGCTTGGCTATTGAACATCTAGCAAATGCTAGAGGTTGTTCGTGTTATTTTGTGGATCTTGATCCGCGCTGGGTTAAGAGGTTAATTGCTGGAAAGCAGTTCGACCAGGCTCGTGCATACATGGACCATGTTATCGATCAAGCTTTAACGATCCTTAAGCATAGATCCGTGAGTGCTTTATTTACTACGCCAAAATTATTGGAGGCTTTAGCTGAAAGAAAAGACTTGGTAAAAGCTGGAATTAAAGGTGTGTTCTGTGGTGGAACAACGATGGATAAACAGTATGCCCGTTTTCTCGTGGAAGAAGTATGCGAAGGTGGTGAAATAGGATTTGTGCCGACTTATGGCAACACATTGATGGGCCTTGCTCGCCACCACCCCTTTGGACCTGAAAATGATTTTTCTATTGCTTACTATGCACCTCAACCACGAGCAGCACTTCGTGTTGTTAATCCAGATACCAATAAGACGGTCGACTATGATACCTGGGGAAGAGTTGAACTGACCACATTGACCAAAGAGTTTTTTATGCCAAGATTTCTTGAACGCGATGAGGCATTAAGAAAAAAACCATGGGAACAAGCTCCATGGGATGGAGTCGCTGAAGTCCGACCTTTTGGTGCTATGGAGAAAAATATTGTAGAAGGAGTTTATTAATTATTATGAGCGTACCACATTTATCATGTTTACGATTCGGGAAATCTTATAGAAGTTTTAACGAATCAGAAGTTAAAGATTATCGCGATGGGTCGGTAAAAGCCACATTGAGTCAAGTAAACGCAGGAGTAATTCGTCGTGACCTTCGCGAAATTCATAGGGCAAAAGAAGCACTCAGTAAGTTCTCAACTCGTGAACTGATCGATATCAGTGCCAATGCCGGAAAGATATTTCTTAATGAATCCCTGCCATTGGGTGCAGATGGTCATCAGCAATCAGCTCAGGAATATTTGGAAACCCTTTCATCCACAAGTGGGCTTCCTCATATTATGGTACAAAGAAATATGGATAAAATTCATTACGCATTGACCCACATTGAGCTTATCCTGAATGGACTTACTCGAGGCATTGATCTTTCTATATTAGACCAAGGCTATGGAGAACAAGCCGGTGCACCGGTTTGTTTTTATCCAACGACTGAAGCATTGGGGCTCGTAATGCCAAGCAATTCACCAGCAGTTAATTCATTGTGGTTGCCTGCAATTGCTTTAAAGATACCCGTGATTATGAAACCTGGAAGAGAGGAGCCCTGGACACCATATCGTCTGATGCAGGCTTTTATTGCGGCAGGTTGTCCAAAAGAAGCTTTTGGTTTCTACCCGACGGATCATGAAGGAGCGGGGGATATTTTAAAGCACTGCGGCCGTGCATTAATTTTTGGAGATAAAAGTACGACAGATCTTTATGCTGGGGACCCTGGGGTTCAGGTTCATGGTCCAGGATTTAGTAAGATAATTATCGGTGATGATGAAATTGAGAATTGGGAAAAACATTTGGATGTAATGGTTGCCTCGATTTCTGATAATGGAGGCAGAAGCTGTGTGAATGCTTCGGCAGTCATTGTACCAAAATATGCAAAGGAGATTGCGGATGCTTTAGGAAAAAGGCTCGGCCCGCTCAAACCGCTGCCAGTTGACGACCCAAATGCAGTCCTTTCAGGCTTTGCGAATCCCCAAATGGGCGAGTGGATCAATCAGACTTTAGAAACTGATTTTGCCAAGAAAGGTGCCATCGATGCCACTGCTCCATACCGCGATGGATCTCGTCTAGTAAAAGCCGAAGGTGGAACTTACCTTAGGCCTACAATTGCATATTGTGAATCGATGGAACATGTATTGTCTAATCGAGAGTTTCTTTGTCCATATGCAAGCGTGGTGGAAGTGAAACAAAATGAAATGCTTCGCTCCATAGGACCTACCTTAGTGGTTACGGCAATCACTAACGATCAGCAATTCAAAAACCAACTACTATCTTCATCGAATGTTGAACGCTTAAACATTGGCTCTATTTCTACAATGAAGATATCTTGGGATCAGCCACACGAAGGAAATATGTTTGAATTTCTCTACAAGCGCCGTTCGATAGGAATGGCTGCCTAAATTTTATTAAGTAATTCAAATGAGCACCCTTTCGTTGGAGGAATATGCCAATAATTTCTTTTTCGAAAGGGCTTTAGACACACCTCAAAAAGTTTTATTCGGTTCCGGCATATCCAGAAAGGTCGGAGAGTACGCCAGGTCCTTAGGAACGCATGCATTACTGGTTTCAGATCCGGGAATACGAGATGCAGGGCATGTGGCAAATATAAGAGGTCAGATCGAAGAGGCAGCTGTAAAAGTAACCACATATGATCAATCTGTGGAGAACCCTACAGAATCTAGTATTGATAGATGTGTCGCAGTCGCGAAAGACGCAAATGTTGATCTAATTATTGGTCTTGGCGGGGGAAGCTCGATGGATACAGCAAAAGGTTGTAATTTTATTTTCTCTAATGGGGGGAAAATGGAAGATTTTTGGGGTGTGGGAAAAGCAACTCAACCCATGCTTCCGATAATCGCAATACCGACAACAGCGGGAACGGGTAGTGAGTGCCAATCATTTGCATTAATTTCTAATGATGAAACTCATGCCAAAATGGCTTGTGGAGATAAAAAAGCTTTGCCACGGGTTACACTTCTTGATCCCGAATTAACTTCTTCTCAGCCAAGTGTAGTAACTGCTTGTACTGGTATTGATGCATTAGCCCACGCCTTGGAATCAGCAGTTACAAATAAAAGGAATAAGGAATCCAATCGCCACGCAAAAATTGCGTTTCGATTATTAAATCAATTTTTACCTGAAGTTTTTAGGGATCCTCAAAATTTAACTGCCCGCGGTGGTGTTCTTCTCGGTGCTTCGCACGCAGGTGCTGCGATTGAAAAAAGCATGCTTGGTGCTGCACACTCAATGGCTAATCCATTGACTGCTAAATATGGAATAATTCATGGAGTAGCGGTTGGCTTATCTTTGCCATTTGTGATGGAATTCAACGCAGCTGATAAGAGATGTGCTGAAATTTACGCAGACTTTGCACGGACTTCTTGTTTAGCGAGCGATGCACATTCGGAAAAGGATGCCAGTTTCCTTTTGATTGAGCGCGTAAAGCATCTTCTTTTACTATCAAGGCTTCCGGTTGAAGAAATGATTTCAAGCATCAATCATAAAGATATTTCTGAACTTTCAAGGGAGGCTGAAAAACAATGGACAGCAGGTTTTAATCCTCGGGTAATCAAATCAAATGATTTTGAAATTCTTTATCACAGACTCTTTGATTCTATGTTATCTTTAAGTCCAAGTTAAAATTTTCAGCATGCCTAATTTTCAATATTCAATTCTATGCACTCTGATAGCGATATGCCTACTGTCGTTGTCTTCTGTACCTAATTCTGTATCTGCAGACTGGCCTCGTCATCGTGGAGATGCAGCCTTGAATGGAGTTTCTGAATCTAAACTTGGAGACAGTTTACAACTTTTATGGAATTATAGTACGGGTGATTTTTTGAAATCCTCGGTAGTTGTTACCGATAATGTAGCTTATGTAGGCTCTGAAGATGGGGGTTTACATGCCATCAGAACTGATAACGGAAAACAAAAATGGGTCTATCAAACTAAAATGGCAATCGAAGCTCCGCCCTTACTATACGATGGAAAAGTAATTGTAGGTTCAACAGATGGTTTTCTTTATTGTATTGAACAAAATTCGGGCAAGTTGATTTGGAAATATGAAACAATGGGAGAGATCATGGGAGCAGCCAATCAAGCATCTCGCCCAAAATCTAAAGATGATGTTATTGTGTTTGGTAGTTACGATAATTTTGTGCACTGTTTAGCTGCTGATTCAGGGGAGTTGCTTTGGAAGTTTGAGGCTCAAAACTACATTAACGGCGTGCCGACAATCTATGAAAATAAATATGTCGTTTTTGGAGGGTGTGATGCCATGCTTTATGTTGTTAATCTAGAGGATGGAAAAAACGTTCGTTCCATAGAGGTGGAGGCACCAATTGCTGCATCTGTGGCCATTGCTGATGGGGTGGGATATGTTGGAGATATGGACCGTTCGGTAACTGCGTTTAATTTAGAAAACGGAGAAGTGATTTGGAATTATCGAAGTAAGAGCTTCCCTTATTTTTCATCGCCAGCACTTTCTGTTTCAAATGTTTTTATTGGTGGCCGAGATAAAGGAATGCACTGTATTGACCGTGTGAGCGGGAAGAAAGTTTGGAGGTTTGCAGCGCGAGGCAGGATTGATAGCTCTCCTGTGATCACTGAAGATAAGGTGGTTTTTGGGGCTATGGATGGAAAGCTATATTTGATTTCCCGCACCAATGGAGAAGAGATAGCTTCGTACGAAATAGGGGAGGCGATTTCCTCGACTCCTGCAATTGTGGGAAATAAAATAATCGTTGGGTGTGAGGATGGAAATGTTTACGCTTTTGATACAAAAGGAAAGAAATGACCAAAGAAACAATTATTAAACCCGACCAGGAAACCAAGGCAGAAACTAAACCTGGTAATTATTTTGTATCCAACTATCCCCCCTTTTCTTTTTGGAATGACGATGATGTGCCTTGCGTTGAGTCAATGCTTAACAGCCCATCATCAGGAACCGCCCCGATGGGGATTTACTACCACATTCCATTTTGTCGTAAAAGATGCCATTTTTGTTACTTCAGAGTTTATACAGATAAAAACTCACATGATGTTCGCAGGTACATAGACGCTACCATGAGAGAGTTAGAAGCCTATGCACAATCGTCTTATCTTGAGGGTAGGAAGCCAAAATTTGTTTATTTTGGTGGCGGAACCCCATCGTATTTATCGGCCCAACAATTGACTGAATTAACAGATCGTATGAAGGCAATCATGCCATGGGATGAAGTCGAGGAAGTGACCTTCGAATGCGAACCAGGAACTCTTTCAGAAAAGAAGCTCGAAGTTATTAAAAACTTTGGAGTCACCCGGTTAAGTTTGGGGATTGAAAATTTTAACGATCATATTTTGGAGATCAATGGACGTGCGCATCGTTCGCAAGAAGTGTTTCGTGCATATGAGCATGCCCGGAACCTTGGCTTCCAAAATATCAATGTTGATCTGATTGCGGGTATGCTTGAGGAAACTGATGCAAATTGGAAGGAATGTATCGATAAAGTTGTAGAACTCTCTCCTGATTGTATCACCATCTATCAAATGGAAGTCCCTTTCAATACGACAATTTTTAAATCGATGAAAGAACAGGGTAAACTGACTGCACCCGTCGCAGATTGGCCCACAAAGCGAAAATGGGTAACTCAAGCATATGAAAGATTGGAAAAAGCCGGCTATACAATAACAAGTGCATACACGGCAGTCAAAGAACCTCAGGAAACTAAGTTTGTATACCGCGACCGTCTATGGACGGGAGCAGACATGGTCGCTCTGGGAGTTGCATCTTTTGGACATTTGGGGGGTATTCATTATCAAAACATCACTCATTTCGATCAATATTGTGAAGCACAAGAAAGCACATCTTCTGCTGTACGCCGTGCACTGCTCACCTCAGAAGACGAGAGGTTTCTACGGGAATTTATTTTACAGTGGAAACTTGGCAGGGTGAACCTTGGCTATTTCTCGGACAAGTTTGGCGTGGATGTAAAAAATAGATTTGAAGATATTTTAATGAAATGGAAAGAGTGTGGAGATTTAACGGAGGTTGATGGAGATCTATTACTCAGCCGTGATGCTCTTTTACGGATAGACTCGATGCTGCATGGTTTCTTCCTGCCACAACATCAAAATGCAAAATATGTGTAAGTCATTAAAATGAACACTGCAACCTATCCAGACATTCTTTATCCGTTAAGTTTTATGAGGAGAGCCCGTGGCTTGCCTAAGTTAAATTACGAGCAAGTAGAAGCTTTAGATCTTCCAGAGCCTTATCAATCCCTTCTCGTACATGAAGGAGATATGACTTCGAGGTTAGAAAATTACCACGAATCCGAACAGCGAGTTAAGGCAATTCGAAGTTCAAATAGTGGCAAGAAATATTTTAGAGAAGTACTCTTAGAGTCTATAGAAAACGGACAACCTACTGAATACGGGGCAATCGAAATACAATTGGATTCTTTGCCGGATGATGTTAAGGAAAAAGTTTTGGAAGCACGACAACCACTGGGAGGAATTCTTAATGAAAATAGAATTCCATACACCAGTTCACCCCGAGGTTATTTGAAAGTTATTCCAGATGGTCCAATAGTCGAAGCATTTTCTGAGGTTGAGGCAGATTACCTTTATGGGCGTAGCAATCAAATTATTGGTTTTAATCAAGAGGTAATCGCCAGGATAGTAGAAATATTACCTGTATAATTTGAGTAAAACCTGCTTGTGAACCCTTTTAAAATTAATTGAATGTTAAAAATCATGATTTCTTTAAAAAATAATTACGACGCAATCGTTATAGGTGGTGGACCAGCAGGTTCGTCGACCGCAGCTCTTCTAGCTGAAAAGGGTCACGATGTTCTGATTGTAGAAAAAGAAAAGTTTCCGCGTTATCATGTGGGAGAGTCTCTTATGCCATTTTGCTATTTCCCACTGGAAAGGTTGGGACTTGTGGAAAACTTGATGGAATCAGCAAACCCCAGAAAGTACTGTGTTCAATTCGTTCGCCAAGATGGTTTCCTGTCCCAGCCTTTTTATTTTTTTCAACATTTTGACCACCCCTCTTCTACAACCTGGCAAGTTTGGCGCTCAGAGTTTGATAAGATGATCATGGACAAAGCTCGGGACAATGGTGCTTCAGTTATGGAAGAAACCAAAGCTAAAATCCTCTTAAAAAACGATCACAATCGTGTGGAAGGAGTTAAGGTTGTCTCCAAAGATTTTGGAGAGCTTGAATTAAAAGCACCCATCGTTGTTGATGCTTCTGGACGGGATTGTTTTGCTGCTCATAAACAAAAATGGATGGTACGGGATCCGGAGCTTAATAAAATTGCTCTCTGGACTTATTACAAAAATGCCAAGAGAGATCCGGGTCTTGATGAAGGGGCAACAACAGTTGCCTATTTACCTGATAAAGGTTGGTTTTGGTACATTCCACTTAGTGGTGATATGGTGAGCGTTGGTATCGTTGCGGAAAAAGATTATTTATTCGACGGTTCAACAAAAGATCATGCAGAGATTTTTCAGCGTGAAGTTCAAAATAATGAATGGATCAAGGAGCATCTTGCCGAGGGTGAGCAAACAGGGAAGTACAGGACTACTGGAGAATATTCTTATCGTAATAAATTCTGTTCAAGTGACGGGCTTGTTTTGGCTGGGGACGCTCTCGGATTTTTAGATCCTGTATTTTCTTCTGGTGTATTTTTGGCTCTCAAGAGTGGAGTTATGTTGGCTGATGAAATCGATCAAGTTATTCGCTCGGGTCAAACAATTAAGTCTTCTTCTTTTGATAACTATGGAAGACGGATGCAGTCATCTATTGAAACCATGCGAAAAATCGTTTACGCATTTTACGACAAAGATTTTAGCTTTGGAGATCTAGTCAAAAGAGGAGCTCATCTGCGATCTGCACTTACCGACTGCCTAGTTGGTAATGTCGATGATAAAGACTTTCAAGAACTATTTGACGCGATGTCGGATTTGGCCGATCTGCCAGATCCTATTGAGCACGGTCTTGCTGACGCTTCTTCGTGAAGCTGGCTTTTTTAACACCCGGAACCGGGAATTATTATTGTGGCGTTTGTATGCGCGACAACTCCCTAGCTAAACATCTTATTTCCCTCGGTCATGAAGTTTCAATGCTTCCTACCTATTTACCTCATTTCCTGGATGAGGAGCCAGTTAGCGGGGAAGAACCTATTTTTTTTGGCGGCATCAATGTATACTTACAGCACAAGTTTTCTCTATTTCGACACACACCGAGCTGGATAGACAAAGCATTCGACAATCCATGGCTTCTCCGTAAAGCAGCATCTCGTAGCGGCATGACTTCAAGCAAAGACTTGGGGGAAATTACTTTATCTACATTTAAAGGAGAAGATGGTCCTTTGGCTAAAGAGGTTTCTAAAGTTTTAGATTGGTTTAAAAAACATGGATCTCCTGATGTTTTGTTTCTTTCGACCATAATGTTGGCCGGTATCGGAAAAGTTCTCAAAAGAGAGCTTAAAATACCAGTTTTTGGATTTTTGCAGGGCGAAGATTCTTTTCTTGATTCTTTACTTCCCGAATATCGTGAGAAAGCTTGGAAACTTCTTTCCAGCGATGTCGCAAAACTCGATGGCTGTATAGCACCTAGTCGATATTTTGGAAAGCTCATGGCTGAGCGTCTTTCAATCAATTTGGAAAATATCAGATATCACCCCAACGGTATTACAACAGAAGGAGTGGTACCCAGCCATGAACAATTAAAGGTTCCTACGATCGGGTATCTCGCACGGCTTTGTCCGCTAAAAGGACTTGATATATTAGTTGATAGTTTTATTGAACTTAAAGATTCTGAAAGGCATAAAGATCTTCGATTAAATATTGCTGGAGGAATGACAAATGAAGATGAACCTTTTGTTAATGAGCAGAAAAGTAAGTTATCTAGAGCAGGACTTGACGATTTTTTCTCAATCTCGCCTAATATCAGTCGCGACGAAAAATTTACTTTCCTTAAGGAATTAACCGTATTTTCAGTGCCTGCTCGTTATCCTGAAGCCTTTGGGCTTTATGTTATAGAAGCAATGCTGGCAGGCACTCCAGTTGTTTTGCCTAATACCGGTGCGTTTCCCGAACTTGTTGATTCAACTGGAGGAGGTATTATTTATGATCCGGATCTTACTGGTGCTTACACCCAAACACTTAACGATTTGCTTTTGGATAAAGGTGCTACTCAAATGATGGGAGTGAAAGCTCATCAGTCTGTTGTAAAGCAATTCGCTAATGAAGGCCTCGCACAACGCTTGGTTGATGAAATCCTATCGCCTATTTCAGTCTCTTAAGTCAAAATCTGTTTCCATGACCACTACATTTTCTATCACCCGACGCGTTGAATTCAGCGAGACCGATTTAGCTGGTATCATGCACTTTACTAATTTTTATCGCTGGATGGAAATTTGTGAACATGAATTCCTTCGTAGTCTTGGACTCTCCGTAGATATGGAAGATGAAAACGGCCGCTTTGGTTGGCCTCGGGTTAAAACATCATGCCGCTTTAAAAGACCTTTGAGATTTGAAGAAGAAGTGGAAGTGAAGCTTATCATTACTGAAGTAAGGGACCGATCGATTTCTTATGCCTTTCAATTTTGGAAAGAAGAAGATGGTGAACGAGTTAAAGCAGCCGTTGGAGAAGTGGTTGCAGCTTGTGTCCGTTTTGACCAAGCAAGCAGCACTATGACTCCCATTATGATTCCTGAAGTGGTAACCTCAAAGTTAAATGCTTAGGGCAAATTCTTACACTGACTATTTTGGGTGAGCTTATGTTTCTGCATGGACTTCATCTATGCATTGCATGAGAATGGTTCTTATATAAACTAATTTCTTATGCAATACTTACAATATGCTTTTTTAACGGTAATCTGTTGGGGAACTTACGGTGTGTGTATGCACATTGGTTCGAGTAATATGGGAGACAAAGAGAACGGTCGAATCATGGCATTTCTCTGGGTTGGGCTCGCTTATTTTTTAACGGCTGTGGTTGCACCATTGATTATCCTAAAACTGAAGGGCGGGAACATTGCTTTCTGGACATTTCCAACCAAGGGGTGGCAATGGTCCTTGATCGCGGGAACTTTGGGAGCAATTGGAGCCCTGGGAGTGCTACTCGCTTTCGCGAAGATGCCTTCTCCTGCCTATGTTCCGGTAATCATGTCAGTTATTTTCGCAGGAGCACCGATTGTAAATGCAATTGTAAGTACCACCAAGGAGGGTAACTGGCCTCATGTTAAACTTCCTTTTCTATTGGGGATAGCACTCGCAGCTATAGGTGGCTATCTAGCAACTAAGAATGCACCCAAACCGCCCAAACCATCTGCACCTGCAGCTGAGGTTTCAAAATCCTAACTCGTAACAAGTTTTCCATGACACACCCCTCCGGTGACCGAGAAGTGGCCGTAAGGTGGAGCCGTAAGCGGTGGTCCGATTTCGCAAAAAATTTGGATCTAGTTGCTGAAACAAATGTTTTCCAACAAAAACATTTTCACGCATTAAATGATCGAAAAGGATGGTCTAGATTTTCCGATTTTATTGAAAATTGTCCTTTTACGAGCAAGGCTGATCTAGCTAAAGATCGGGAAAAACATTTTCCTTATGGTACTAATCTGACTTTTTCTTTTTCGGAATATAAGAAATTTAGTCAAACAAGCGGCACATTAGGAAAACCTATGGCTTGGTTAGATACAATGGAAGATTGGCGGTGGATGCTTGGAAATTGGGATAGGGTACTTGAGGGCGAGGGTGTGCAATCTGGTTCCCGTTGCTACTTTGCCTTTTCATTTGGACCTTTTTTGGGATTTTGGACTGCATATGAGGCTGCATCACAACGAGGCTGTTATTGTATTCCTGGAGGTGGCCAAAGCACAGAACAGCGTTTACGGGCAATCATTGATCATCAAGCAGAATATCTATTTTGTACTCCTACTTATGCGATGAGGCTCACTTCTGCAGCTGAAGAATTTGATATAAATCTTTCTGCTCATCGATTGAAATCCATCATCGTAGCTGGAGAGACAGGTGGTAGTCTTCCTGCATTTCGAGAAAAACTTACTTTAGCTTGGGGTAAGAATCTTCGAATCCATGATCATTACGGTATGACAGAAGTGGGTCCAGTAGCCTATGAAATACCTGGGAATGCTGGTGGATTACGGATTATATTGGATAGCTACCTTCCTGAAGTTATTGATGCAGAAAATTTGAAACCTGTTCAGGATGGTGAGGAAGGAGAATTAGTACTGACAACTCTGGGAAGAGTAGGGTGTCCAGTCTTCCGTTATCAAACAGGAGATATAGTTAGGGCCAAAAATGGTTTTGATGAACTCGGTCTGCCTACATTTGATTTGGTCGGAGGTATTCTCGGTAGAACCGACGACATGGTCGTGGTCAGGGGGGTTAACTTGTATCCTTCAGCAGTTGATGCTGTGTTATCACGCTTTCCAGAGATCGTGGAGTATCAAGTAGTTTTTGAGCAACGAGAATCCATGCTTGAAGCTCAAGTAAACATGGAAACTAAAGTAAATATTACAGAGAAAGTAGAACAAGCTTTACAAGAGTCCTTTTCCTTGCGCATACCTGTTGAAAGGGTAAATGATGGGACTTTACCCCGCCCTGAGATGAAAGCGAAACGATGGATTAAACCCAATCCTTAAACTAATTTTTAGATGAATAATATAATCGAAATTTCTGACCTTTCTAAATCTTTTTCCGCACCTGATGGAGAGGGAAAAGTTTCTGTTTTTAGCGATGTTAATTTAGAAATTACCAAGGGGTCATCAGTTGCAATTCTTGGTCCTTCAGGTTCTGGTAAAAGTACTTTGTTAAATATAATTGGGCTTCTTGATGAACCTACGAGTGGTACTATTAAGGTAGATCAAAAAAAAATTATAGATCTACCGGAAGCGGAAATTGCTGAGTATCGTAATCAAAAGGTCGGGTTTGTTTTTCAATCCCATCATTTATTGCCTTCATGCACAGTTTTAGAAAATGTTATGATACCTGCACTTGCTGGATTCGGTGAATTAAATGGAGAAGCCTTACGATGCCGTGCGACTGATCTATTAAATGATGTAGGAATGAGTCATCGTTCTTCTCATTTACCCAGTCAAATTTCTGGAGGTGAAAAACAAAGGGTGGCAGTTGCCCGAGCCTTGATCAATAGCCCATCTATATTGCTAGCTGATGAACCAACCGGTGCGCTTGATAAAATGAATACCAATAATTTAATTGATATACTCAAACAATTAAACGAACAGAAAGGCGTGACCTTAGTAATGGTCACGCATTCTTCTGATGGTGCCAATCAAATGGGAGAAGCTTATAATCTAAACGATGGCAATTTAGATCAGTTGAGATAATGAATCCTTTGAGGATAATTCTAAAAAACCTGATTCATTTTCGGAGGCAAAATATTGGTATTATTTTGGGAGCCGTTTTGTGCGGTATCGTTTTAACTGGGGCTCTAACTGTTGGAGATTCCGTACGATCTACTTTGCACAGTATGGCAAAAAAAAGAATTGGTAAGGGTGATATTGCCATGCTTTCACCAGATGGTTTTTTTGAAGAGAGCTTGGCTTCAAGAGTTCAATTAAAGTTAATGAATGATGGTGCAACTGTTGCACCCATTGTACTGACTAGAGGCACCTTAACCACACCAGATGGATCCCTAAGAGTAGCTAATGTTCAAGTCTTAGGAGTAGATGAAAGATTTTGGAAACTAGCACCAAACTTATCCCGGACACCTGTAGGTAGTTGGTTCAAGGATAAAGGTTTCCCTGTATGGAATAAGGAACAATTTTTTGTTAACGAAAGGCTAGGTGGGCGTCTGAAGATAAAAAGTGATGATAGATTAATTCTACGAATGGAGGAACCGAGTCTATTTTCAAAAGATGCGCCCCTGTCAGGTGAACGAGACAATAAGTTTGTTACGATGAATAAAAGTTTCGGCGCAAGTATTTCTCCAGAAGGTTTTGGAAATTTTGGACTTCAAGGGAATCAAAAGGAACCCCTCACACTTTTTGTCTCGCTGGAAGTCTTACAAAAGAAATTATTTCGATCTTTGGATGAAGTATCTGGAAGTACACAGTATGCAAATTTTTTTACTTTTGGGATCGAATGGATTATCTGAGATTAAACTAGAAAATGCCAAAGAAGTTTTGAATAAAAGTTGGACGCTTACTGATGCAGGAATTGAGGTAAAAAAACTTAGGGATACCGAAGACTGGAGTGTAAGAACGCGGTCGGTTTTCCTTTCGGATGGCTTGGCAAAGCAGGCAAGTAAAATAAGTAAAGATTCTACAGGTGTTTTAACGTATTTAGTAAATGCGATTGGAAAAAAGTCTGACCGAAATGTGACTTCGCTTATACCCTATTCTATGATGAGTGCCGTGAATCCAGAAAGAGTCAATTTTCTAGGTATTGAATGGGAAAATCATCACATTGCTTTAAATCAATGGGCTGCGGATGATTTAAATGCATCGATCGGTGATTCTATAAGTGTGAGTTATTATACGGTCGGAGAGAGAAGAAAGCTGATCGAGTCATCTAAGACATTTGAATTGCGCAAAGTTCTTCCGATGCCAAATCCTGTGCCTGAAAAAGAACAGAGCGATTGGACACCCCGCTTTCCAGGTCTTTCTGATGCTGAATCCTGTGGAGAATGGGATACAGGTATACCCATTGTACATAAAGTAAGAGATCGTGATGAAGATTATTGGGATAAATTTAAAGGTTCGCCAAAGGGTTTTGTTTCTCTACAAGCGGGTCAGGAGATGTGGGGAAACCGTTGGGGTT
>JAOFOL010000010.1 GCA_028042835.1 Opitutales bacterium
TCTTTCATCAAGTGTTTATTTGGATACTGATGATCTGTTGATTCAAAAACTCGCTAAGAAAGGAAAGGGAAAAGCAAAAACACCCAAGGAAATTGCCAAAAAATTAACTAAATTTGTTTTTCGCTACATGACCAACAAGAATTACGGGGTTGGGTTTGCCACCGCCAGTGAAGTCGCAAGAAATAAAGAGGGTGATTGTACGGAGCATTCTATGTTATTAGCGGCATTGGGACGTGTCTTGGATATTCCTACCCGGGTGGCAACCGGCTTGGTTTATGCCGATGAATTTGAGGGTAAAAAAGATGTGTTGGTCTACCACATGTGGACTCAGTTTTATATAGATCACCAATGGGTGAATCTTGACGCAGCTTTTGGTTTGGTAAAATGTCCGGCGGATCGGATTACCTTTACTGTGGACTCCATGGAGGAAGATGGCATGGACTCGGTGATCCCGGTAATGGAGCTAATTAATAATTCGAAAGTTACGGTACAACTACCTGAGTAATTATTCCTCAATTTTATATTTAATTGAAGAGTCAAGGGTTGCCTTGACCATTTTTTGTAAGGATTAGAAGATTGTCTGATGGTAAGAATCCTCATTTCTTTTTTCCTCTGTTTTAGTTCGTGCTTCGCGGCAAAGAGACCCAACATTCTTTTTGCTTTTGCCGATGACTGGGGGCAGCAGGCCGGAATTTATGCAGATGTTTTGGGCAAGGGAGGAATCAATGACCTCGCGAAGACACCCAATTTTGATAAATTGGCAAAGAGCGGTGTGCTTTTTAAAAATGCTTTTGTCAATGCACCATCCTGTACTCCGTGTCGGAGTTCACTGCTCTCCGGAAGAAATTTTTGGGAAACGGGCAGGGGGGCAATTTTAATCGGGGCGGAGTGGGATGAGGAAATTCCCACCTGGCCGTTATTACTTCAAAAATCTGGTTATCATTTGGGTTATACCTACAAGGTGTGGTCGCCCGGGAATCCGCGTGATGCGGGAATCGGAGGAAGTGCCAATGCTTTCCGTTCAGCAGGTGGTAAATTTAATGGATTTTCCCAGTATGTATCAGACCGAGCCGGCAGGACTGCAACCGTTCAGAAAATAGATAAAGCCCAAGCAATTGAGAAGACCAAGAATGAGCTCTACCGGGAAGCCCGAGGAAATTTCAGCGGATTCTTGGATAAAAGAAATGAAGGTCAGCCCTTCGTCTACTGGTTTGGTCCCACCAATGTGCACCGAAAATGGATCAAGGGTTCGGGTAAGGAGTTGTGGGGAATTGATCCTGATAAGCTCAAGGGGAAGATGCCTGCCTTTTTACCGGATGTTCATGCGGTACGTGAGGACTTAGCTGACTATCTTGGTGAAATTGCTGCCTTTGATGCAGGGCTGGGAATTTTGATCGATGAATTAAAGAAGCGGGGAGCATATGAAAATACCCTGATCGTAGTAAGTGGAGATCATGGGCCGCCCGGCTTTCCTCATGGTAAGTGTAATTTGTATGATTTTGGGACGAAGGTATGTCTGGCAATTGCAGGACCAGGAGTCCAAGGCGGAAGGATCGTGGATGATTTTACCTGCTTGCCCGATTTGGCCCCCACATTTTTGGAAATCGGTAATGTAGATGTTCCCAAAGTAATGTCAGCGAAAAGTTTGTGGCCCGTTTTAAAATCCAAGAGGGAAGGATTGGTTGAAAAGGCAAGGGATGCGGCGATTACGGGTAGGGAGCGCCATGTACATACTGCACGCCCGGGATATTTACCTTACCCACAGCGTTCCATCCGTACGAAGGACTATCAGCTTATTATCAATTTTAAACCGGATCGATGGCCATTGGGAGACCCCTACCGATTAGATGGTGGTGATGAGCCCAGCTACAGTTTACTGGAAAACAGAACATTCGTGACGCTTGCTGATGAGGATGCAGGTCCTACCAAAGCATGGATTGTGACCTACCGAAATGACCCCAAAATAAAACCAATTTACAATGCGGTTTATGGTAAAAGACCAAAGGAGGAGCTTTATGATCTCAAAAAGGATCCTGATCAAATGAACAACCTTGCGATAAATCCAAAATATTCTCAGACAGTCAAAAAATTGCGACAGCGATTAATGAAATATTTGCGGGAAACAAATGACCCCCGACTGATCGAAGATGGAAAGTTTTTTGAGACACCACCCATGGCAGGGGTTATCAAAGGGCAAAGAACTATTGAACAGGCGATAGCCGACTAATATATTACTATGAATTTCAATCTTATCCTTTTTTCATTATTTCTTTTTCATGCACTTCTCGGGAAGTCTCCGGTTGATCGAACTTTTTCTTTAAAAGCGGTCTCATGTGATTTTGGATTGGCCGATGGGCCGTCATGGCAAGGTTGGCATTTGACGGTCCCGGACCCCAAGGCTGGCTTCGTGAAACGCTTCATTCCCAAACAAAATAAATGGAATGTAATCGCCAAGGAAAAGCGGTTCAGTGCGAGCTTTTTCAATCATGGGAAGAGCTACTTCGCTGATCATGGGGAAGGTGCAATCCGGTGCTTGGATCAAAACAATAAGTGGTCCGTGGTTTATCAGGAAGATTTGGCTAAGGATAAACGCCGGAAACCCAATGACTTGGTAGTCGATCGCTCGGGTGGGGTCTATTTTACCCTAACCGGACCGGGTGAAATCGTTTATGTTTCCCCGCAGGGTAAAGGCCAAACCGTGGCTTCCGATGTAAAGACCCCCAATGGGTTGATCCTGAGCCCCGATGAGAAAACTCTTTATGTGTCTGAATATGTGCCAAAGAAGATTCTATCTTTCAAGGTTGGAAAGAATGGAGCGTTGAACGCAAAGAAGCTCTTTGCGAAAATGGACGATGGTCAGCCCGACCTCAAGGGAGCCGATGGAATGTGTGTGGACCGGGCTGGTAATGTTTATTGTGCGGGACCCAAGGATATTTGGATTTGGGACTCGAAGGGCAAGCTGCTCGACAAAATCGTATGTCCCGAGCGGGCGGTGAATTGTGCCTTTGGCGGCACTCAATTGCGTGATCTTTATTTGACTGGATTTGGCGGAGTCCATGTTCAACGCATGAAAGTATCCGGGGTTCCCACTCAACCACCTGCTGAATGGCCCGATTCCATGCCAGATAAACCAAGTGTACAAGTTCCCGGTAATGTGACTCAACTGCTCGACCTCACTTATGCAGAATATGGTCCTCGAAAGATGCTGGCCGATCTTTTTATTCCCAAGGGCAAGGGGCCATTCCCTGCCGCTTTGATTATTCATGGAGGAGGCTGGATAAAGGGGGACAAGATGAAATTCCGGGCAATGGGAGTGGAAATGGCGAAGCGTGGATATGTTTCCATGGCGATTGATTACCGGTTGGCTGAAGAGGCTCCTTTCCCGGCGAATATTCAGGACTGTCATGCCGCTGTCCGATACCTGAGAGCTCATGCCCAGAAGTATAAAATTGAACCGAATAAGATCGGGGTGGTGGGTGGCTCAGCGGGAGCCCATTTAGCTGGTCTCCTCGCAACCACGCCCAAGGTTAAATCTTTGCATGGTAATGGCGGGAATACCAAATATTCATCTGCCGTTCAGGCTGCGGTGGTTATGTCCGGGCCAATGGAAATCTCAACCGGTAGTGTGGCGGAACGGTCGCTAACTGCGAAAAATCCCGTAGCCAATGCAATCTTCCTGTTTGGTGGGACGGTCAAGGAAGAGCCTGAGCTTTACAAACTAGCGGATGCCCACCTCCATATTAATAAAGAAACGCCACCAATTCTTTTTCAATTTGGTGGAAAAGAAGATCCGTCCAAGGTACAACCTTCGATTGAGAAGCTTAAAAAGCTGGGCGTACCTACCCAATTGCTGACTCATTACCAAGATGGCAAGCATGGATGCTGGAACCGGCACCCGTGGTTTTTACCGATAATTGAGGATATTGATTCCTGGTTTCAGGAGCACCTTTAAGGATTGAGAACCGCTGGCATCTTCGAGGCAAACTTGCAGTCAGTTTTTTCAAGTTCCCTGATGGTGCGGGCTCGTAGTTTTCGTACCAAAGGAAGATGCTTATTATTCGCAGCCAGGTTGATGAGTTCTTCCGGGTCATTTTTCATATCATAAAGTTCCTCGGTTTCACCTGGTAATAGGTTACGAATATATTTATATCGGTCGGTACGGAGAAATACCCACCAGGGTACCTCCTGCTTTTGATAAATGGGGTCATCCTTCATATCGATTACTTCGTCGCAATCTTCTCCAAAGCTCATACCCGTATGGGCCAGTAATAGGGGAGATTTCCACGATTTATCCTCCGGATTTTTGAGGAGTGGTGTAAGGTCCCGACCATGCATCTTCCAGGGTAACTCAAGTTTCGCAGCCTTGAAGAAAGTGGGCACGAGGTCAGCCCCACCAACTGGTTTTTCACAGACTTTCCCGGAAGGAAGCTTTTTAGGCATACTTACGATTAAGGGCCCGCGAATGGTTCCGTCATAAGGTGCCAGTTTCATTTGAAACCCTTTCTGTCCCCATGCAATTCCCTGATCTGCCCCAAATACGATCAGCGTGTTCTTGTATTGTCCGGTATCCTTAAGTGCCTGAATCAATTTTCCGACACCCTCATCTATGGCAAGCACCCCCTGATGATATTGTCTTTCAAGGGAATGAAGATCTATACCATGAATGAACTTTCCGCTGACTGTGCGTCCAGAAAATCTTTTATTCTTGAGAACCGGCAAACCGTTCTCTCCCCGTACCCATTGTTCTTTTTCGCGTGAATATTTTGGTTTTCCGATACGTGGTGGGTAGACATCGGCTGGAATTTTGACTTTTACCTCTGGATATTCTTTCAAGTGTCTGGTAGCGGGGGTGAACGGGCCATGAACTGCACCATAGCAGACCCAGAGATAGAAGGGCTTTTCTTCTTTTTTCCCATGTCCACCTCGAATATATTCTTCAGCCCACTTGGTGTAGTTGTCGGTGGAGTAGCCTTGGGTCATTACCGCTTTTTTACCATTTGTCTGGATGAGCTGTTCCTTGAAATAATTTCCTGAATTTTTTGGAAAGGCGGGACGGTTCCAAACTTTTTGAAAATCCCAATCCCGACCATATCCGTTATCCGTGCCTGTATGCCATTTGCCTACTTGAGCGGTCTGGTACCCGTTTTTCCGAAAGACCGCAGGCCAAAATGGAGATTTCTTACTATCATAGACGCTTCCCGGATATTCGCCTTCCATACGCATGGATTTAATCCCATATGTTTGATAGCCGGTTAGGAGAGTGGCACGGGAACCCATGCACCATGATCCCATGTAACAATTTGCAAAACGAGTACCATTTTCGGCGAGTGAATCAATATGGGGTGTTTTGACCCAGTCAGGTGATTCAGGATAGCAACCCACTGCCCGATGAGAGTGATCGTCGGTAAAAATAAAAAGAATGTTGGGCTGCTCGGCTGAGAGTCGGACACTTACCGCAATAAAAACTATGAAGAATAAAAAAGGCTTACGAATCATTATCCCGTAAGAGTTGCCTTCCAATGGTAGCAAGGCAATCAAGAATATACTCTTGAAGGGAAAACTAGGGGCGATCAATAAACTCAATCCTCTTTAGGATGGAGTGCGTTTTAGGGTCAGTCAGACGAACGGCTTTCCTCTGCTTAAGATCAACCAGCGTTACATTAAAGGTGGAAACTTTGGCCCATTCCAATACCTTATCTTTTTCGCTCTTAAAATCTTTCCGGTTAATCAGAACTTGCTGAGATCCTTTTCCCGTAACCTTCGTATGGTAAGTAAAGGTACCGATATTGTTTTCCCGACTCAGAAATGAACTTCCAAGACGGAGGCGGAGGGTGTGATCGCGGCCTTGTGGGTCGATGGTGAAGGCTAAAACCTTATCATTCGAGCGATCAATCATCGGGCTCTGTAGTTTATAGGTGGTGATATTGTCCCCGTTTCGGCTGGACCAGTCCGCGGTTCCACTGGAAAAGTCTTCGATCAGTCCGTTCTTTGCCAGCTTGGATAATTCTTTTAAGTCGATGTTTTTCGGTTCATGGATCGCTTCTTTTGAATTGATGGAGAAAGTCTTGGAATTCCCAACTTGAAGAGTCATTTCCTGATCCAATTTGTATCGGCAATGCCCGAAAACATAAAGCGGAAGCCGGGGGTAGACTGGAATATCCGTAGTCCAGGTATGATTCGCTTTTTTAGCTTTGGCCAGATGCCAAAAACGGGTGCGGGAATTCGGATCGTAGCTATAGTAGATTTTAACTCCAGCTAAGCGATCGATTACTTTTGGCGATACGGAGAAGGTGGCCATTCCTTTTTCTATTGAGAAAATGGATGGTGGCGTTTCGGGGATTACAACCTTTTCATCCTCCAAATATTTCTTAAACCAAAGATTAAGCACTGCCCATTCTTCTGGGCCGGGTCCATGGTTATAGTGCACATTGGAGGATACTCTCCAGTCGTCATGGGGAAGCAAATCCATCGACCGGTAGATTCTTTCAAAGGTGGAATGAAAGTCGTTGGATGAAGTGATGAAGGCGACCGGACATTTTACATGAGGCCAGTATGCTTCCGGATCAATTGCATTTTTGTACATTTCAAGATTTTGAAATTGAGGACGCTTGCTGCTCCCGACGATGTCCCCCGGGAAATCCACATATTTAAATCCAGTGCCACCGACAAATGGAGCGACCGCTTTAAGGCGGGGGTCGGTCGCGGTAAGGGCAGTAATCATTCCCCCCATGGAGAAGCCCGTAAACCCAATTTTATCGGCTTTTACCTCGGACTGTTTTTCCAGGAAAGTAATCGCCCGTCGACCCGCCATCGAAAGGAGTATCCAGTTGGAGTTCCGGGGACTGGGAATCGGGTCGATTGAAAATTCATCGGGTTGCAGGTTTACCTTCCATCCTTTGCGTAAGGCTTTGGAGTAGAATCTCGGGCCTTGGGTAGGATCCACTTTCCCCCAGTCGGTATTGGTATCAATATTCTCTTTAACCGGTCGTCCGAGCCAATTGATATCGATGTTGGCAAATCCTTGTTTTGCAAAATAAACACTTCGATTTTTTTCGGCACGTTGTCCGCCACCGTGAGACCAAACGAATGCCGGATGTTTACCTGGTTTGTTGGGAAACGAGTAGTAAGCAGACACGCGGGAATTCGCCCCCTTGAACCGGCCGACCTTGTAGGTCAGATAACGGGTGGTGACTTCATCGGTTTTCCATTCTTCAATGATTTTCACCTCGAGATCTTCAGCCCGGGCATCATATCCTTGCCAAAGTTCGAGTGCAGACTTCGGGAGTTTATCAGGATCACTGATCGGCGTGAAAGTGTCCTTGGCTGACAAATGACTAATGAAACAGAGTAGAAGGATGAATTTTTTCATAGGCAGAATTTTTAAAAATTAGATTCCATAACTGAACGACCGAACTGGGTCGACAGGAAATCTGAAATTAAATAAAGATTATTTGCGGGCAAATGCGTCGCTGGCGGCAATTTTAATAATCAGATCACGAAAGCCGAAATTATCTTTAATTATGGAATCGGCAATGGATTTAGCTTCGTTTTTATCCCGAAGAGTAAGGACTCTGCCGGTGGCATAGGTCATCAGTTTTTCTGCAAGATTTTGAGCTAGTAGGGTTTTCTTAGCCAGGAGTACTTTTTTGAGTGTTCTGGGACCATGAATCTTTTCACCGGAAGTAAGGATAGCACTCCCGTCAATAGGTTTGGATGGAAAAAGCTTAGTGCTTTGAGTTGAGTTTTTCCAAAAGCGGGAACGATAGTAGGTTGGCCGATACCCACCAACCGGGTCAAAATATTCAAGGGGGAAACCATAGGGGTCAATCTTGGCATGACAATCCGCGCATGCCTGAACCGAGCGGTGTTTTTCCAGAAGTTGTTTCACAGTCTGAGCACCCCGAACATCCGGGTTAATCGGTTCGACATCAGGGGGAGGAGGTGAAGGAGGAGTCCCAAGCAAGCTTTCAAGTACCCAAATGCCCCGAATAACCGGTGATGTATCGACTCCGTTTGCAGTGAGAGTAAGAATGCTTGCCTGGCCTAGCAGACCTCCCCGCATACTGTTTTCCGGAAAGGAGACCTTGCGGAAATGAACTCCCTCGACTCCATCAATCCCGTAATGTCGTGCGAGGTCCTGATTGATGAAGCTGTAGTCGGAATCAACAAAGTCGGAGAGAGGGATGTTTTCCAGAACGGCATGGCTTAGAAATTGATGGGTCTCTTCAAGCATGGTTTCCTTTAATCCATAGCGGTAATATTCACGGAACTTGAGCGATGCAGGGGGCATCGTGCCGAGTTTGTCGAGACGGAGCCAGGATTCCGCAAATCCATGAATAAATGATTCACTTCGGGGGTCCTGCAGTAGACGTGTGACTTGTTGTTTAAGGTAAGCTCGGTCCCCCAGTTTATATTCCTTGGCTTGCAGAAAAAGTTCATTGTCGGGCAAGGAGGACCACATGAAATGCGAAAGTCGGTTTGCGATCTCAAAAGAAGACAAATGATCAGATTCACTGCTTTCTTCTTTTAAATAAAGGAAATCAGGTGAGACAAGTATTGCCTTGAGTGCCAGAAAAAAGGCTTCTTCTCGGTTTCGACCAAGTTTTTGACGCGCTCTTTTTTCAATTTCCAAATAGGGCGTAATTTCGGATTTGATGACCGGTCGGCGAAAAGCCCGTCGGGCAAAGCGAGAAAATACAACTTCAAGATCTATTTTAGAAAGGTCCCGTTCACCATCCAGGAAAACCTGTTGGGCTTTACTTTTGTAGGTAATTGGAAGTGGGCCATTGATGCGAAGTTCATGCAACCTGACGACTGGACCTTTCCATACATCTGAAACAACGCGACCCGGCACCAGGTCCTTTCCCACGATATGCCAGGCATGAGAACCTTCTTTTCCACGGAATTCGATGTCCGTATGATATTTCTTACAAATGTCCCGCATCCAATAGTCTGAAGGGCCCGGTCCGTTATCCCAGTTAAGAAAAGGAACATCTCTTTTATCCATCCATACGGTTACATCAAATTTTTTAGATTGGTGATCCGCTAAATCCCAGAGTCCTATTTTTGATCTTGATTTGATCGAGTCCGAGCCCATTCCCTTACTGCCCCTGGACACAAATAAGGAGAGCTGCATCGGAGCTTTGAGGTTGGTGGGAATCATCGCAGGATCGTAGGGATGGGTTAACCGACGAACAGCTTCGGCCATTATACTGATTTTATAATACCCGGAAGTTTGTATACCCTTGGTTTTTTTATACCAGTCATGTGGAAAAGTTCCTAAGTCAAAATGATCAGATATTTGTTTTTTCCCCGCTGCAAAATCAAGGTATTGATTGGGCTTATAAACCCGGTACATCCAGGGAGTCTTTTCCTGTCTGCTGGGATAGCCCCAATCTTTAGGCTTAATCGCTTCACTTTTGAAAGGCGTGATTTCGTCAAAACGGAACGCCATGCGAAGATAACGATCCGCAGATTCGAGATAAGCATTTAAATGTTGATCGGAAAGATTGAGTGCATCTCCAACATTGGTAAATCCATGATCATTCTCATCGGTTGGGAAATCCTCTGTGAAATCAAAAGGTAAATCATGTAAACCCAGCAGATCGCGCATCGTATTCCGGTACTCTCTGCGATTGAGTCTACGTAAAACGGTTTGGTTGGGGCCTTTTTCCTTTTCCCATTCAACAAGGGTTTTGGTAAGCCAGGCAATGGTCTGTTTGATTTCTTCTGTTTTGGGTTGTTTGACTTCCTTTTTCTTGGGAGGCATTTCACCCAGGTTGAGTTGGTCGAGGATGTCGTGCAGTAATTTGACTTTTTCTTCGTCCCCTAAATCGATCATTTGTTTACCCGATAATTCCTTCGAAAGTTGGTGAAAAGTACGATCTCCTTTCTCTTCTTCAGAACCATGGCACTTAATGCAATAATTCTGGGTAAATTGAAAAACTTTCTGATCGAATTCTACGACTCTTGAAAAGGCATGGTTTATTCCCACTAGAAAAAGTACAGCGAATCCAAAAATGGATGAATGCAAAATCTTTTCCATTTGTAGAAATCAGGTAATTTTTTCGAGGCCGGTAAGGGTTCCGGATGAGGTGTTGAATTGATCCACATCCATACCAAAATTCTGTAACATTGAAAGATATAGATTACAGAGAGGGGTGGATTGTTTTCCGGCGCGTGCAAAATGCATGTGTTCACCGTGCTTGAAACCACCACCGGAAAGCAGAATGGGGAGGTCTCGATTACTGTGGGAATTTGCGTTGCTCATTCCACTTCCAAGAAGAGACATCGTGCTGTCCAGTAAACTTGTACCGTTAGGTTCTTTTACATCCTTAAGTTTTTTGAGAAAGCGTGCAAATTGATCGACATGAAAAGTTTCGATAATAGAAAGTTCATCAATAGCATCCTGAACCTGTCCATGATGAGAAAGAGTATGGTATCCCTGTGAAACTCCGGATAATCCACCATTTTCTTTTCCTAAATTAGTAAATGCCAGACTGATAACCCGGGTTGAATCGGTTTGAAGGGCAAGAGCCATCAGATCGTAAAAAAGGGGGGTTCGATCCTTGAGGGTTAGTGAATCCACACCCTGAGGGAGGACATAATCAGTATTTGGTTTTTCCTTATCGAGCCAGAGAGTGGATTGTTCAATACGTTTTTCGAATTCGCGAACGGAGGTGAAATATTGGTCCAGTTTTTCGGTGTCTGCATAACCTAAGCTTTTTTTAAAACGATCTGCCTGGTTTTTCGCGAGATCAAGAATGGAGCGTTTATCAATTAAAGCTCTTTCTGTTTGATTCCGTGTTGAGCTGTTCTCTTTTCTAAAAAGCATTTGATAAAGTTTTTCCAAACTACGGATGGGTTGGATATTGTTTCCATTACTCGTCCATGAAAGGGTATGTTCATTCCCGCGGTCGGCATCTAGTGTAAGAGAAGGATACCTGGTTTTCTCTCCTGTAAAGTCGGCTGCTTTTTGATCCAGGGAAATATTGGCTTCGGCATATCCTTTCGAATGGTTGGTTGGAATCCCCGAGAGGAAAAACTTAGTTGCATTGTGACCGCCGCTGAGGTTGTGATCCAAGCCGGAAAATACCGTGTAATCTTCCCGCAACGATTCAAGGGGCTTCAGGAGTAGGGGTGATTGAAATTGCCTGCCGGTCTCGATGGGATGGAAGTTTTCGGGGACAAAGCCGTAAAAAATTCCAGTTGCCGTTATTCGTTTTGGTGAAACAAGAGAGGCGGATTCTGCGTTTGCCTCGAGAAGGGGGAGGGCAATCATGGATCCACCCAGTCCTTGCAGAAATCTCCTGCGGGCAATATGTCTTTTAATAAGCATGTTCGTAAAATACTATGCAAAAATCACTTAAAAACCAAGGCTACAGTAGTATTTAACTAAAGAAAAGAAGTACTGGAAAGCCTTCGACAGTACTACTTAAATAGGGGTTCTACCATGTTTCCATTGATCTTTTCCCAACCGGCATACAATAAATCAAATTGTTCAGGCATTTCCTTAGATAAGTCTTTGGTCTCAGAGGGATCCTTGGCTAAATCATAAAGTTCCCATTTTTTGGGTGATTGCCTGAGGATTTTCATGTCGCCCACGCGAAAGGCCGCCTTATGACTCTGTCTCCAATACAGCCACTCGTGCGGATCTTCCTTGTGCTTTCCTGTGAGGTAGGGAAGAAGGTCATAAGATTCAATATATTCACCTTTGGGTTTAGATACCCCTGCAGCTGCATGAATGGTGGCAAAAATATCCGTACTCAGTACGGGCCGATCATAGGTTTTTCCAGCAGGCACCTTGCCGGGCCACTGAAAGAGGAAGGGTACACGAATGCCGCCTTCATACATTTGTCCCTTTCCGCCCCGTAAAGGGAGGTTGCTACTGGTTAGTTCCTTGGTCGGTCCACCATTGTCGCTCAAGAAAAATACAAGTGTGTCGTTTTCTAAATCTTCTTTTTCTATTTTTTTCATAATATCACCCACACTGTCATCCAGGTTGGCCAGCATAGCTGCAAAGATTCGTCTTTGTATATCCTCAATGTGTTTGAATTTTTTCATGTACTTATCGGCAGCCTGGAGTGGACTATGCACAGCGTTGTAGGATACGAATAAGAAAAAGGGTTTGTTCGCATGCCGGTCAATGAAGTCAACGGATTCGCGGGTAATGGCATCCGTGAAGTATTCCTCCTCCAGTACCGGTTGACTTCCCCGTACGATCGGATTGTTGGCGTCATAGTCAGGTTCGTTGCCCAAGTGAGTCGAGTAGATCACCTTGCCGAAAGTTCTGATTCCTTGTCCACCTCCTGGGAGGACTTTCCTTCTTAACCAGGTGGTCGTTCCCTTCCATGGTTCGGGAACGAAGTAATGTCCTTCGTGAGTAAACCCAAAAAACTCATCAAATCCGCGACGGAATGGATGATAGGGAGCGGTTCCTCCAAGATGCCACTTTCCAATTAAACCGTTTACATAGCCTGCCATTTGGAGTGAGTCGGCAATGGTTTGTTGAGACAGAGGGAGGCCGAAGCCCGGTTCCTCATTTTTGGCACCGGTGGGATTGAATTCATGCCCGAAGCGGGTTCCATACTTTCCGGTGAGAAGGCCAGCCCGGGAAGGGCTGCAGTTGGGGGCGGTGACATAGCCCTGGCTAAACCTTACACCCTTTTTTGCAATGTCATCGATGTTGGGTGTGGGTATCTCCTGATTCCCTTGGCATCCCAACTCTCCATATCCGAGGTCATCAGCCAGAAGAATGATGAGGTTGGGCATTTGGGAAACCCGATCCTTTCCATAAGAAACAGGTTTTAAAATAAAAAAGGGAAGAAATAAGGCGATGAGGAATCGATTGAGTTTCATATAGGTTATATGTCTTAATATTTAAATTCTTACAACGGCACAGTTGTTCTATGCTGTTTAATCTATTTTTAACATAAATTAGAGCAATTAAAACTCTCATGATGAGTTCAAAACATATTATTAATTAGGGACTAATGAAAATTGTGATACTTTAATATCTTGACATTTTGACGTCATTATATAATTATATCATTATGTCGTCTAAATCTCACAATAAGAAGTCAAAGCGTAAAAACACGTCTTTGCGTCTTGAGGAGTCAGTCTTAAAAAAGCTGAAGATTTATGCGGTGAAGAAGGATACAAGCGTTCAGCAAATTATTGAGGATCTCGTGGTGGGACTCCTCAAAAACAAAAAATAATTATGCTAAAAATACAAAAAAATGATAAATGGTTGGCAACCGTTCGGGATGATTACCAGGTGGGGGTTTTTGCCTACACTAGATCAGGGAAGGTTGTATTGGTGACTAGTCGTAAGGGAGAATCATGGATACTACCGAAAGGAAATCGTGCGAAAAAACGATCTGATCGTTTACAGGCAAAAAGAGAAGCTTTTGAAGAAGCAGGTCTACAAGGGTCTTTGAATTGCAAGCATTATGATTTTAACTCTCTCGAGAAGTCTAAGAATCTAAGGATCTACACTATGAGGGTAAAAACGATCCTCCACGATTTTCCTGAAAAGAGTGAGCGAAGTCGTATCGTAACCACTTTTGATCGGGCTGAAAAGATGGTCAAGCAAGAGTACTTGGAGATAATCCAAGAATTACGAAAGAGGATATTCTAAAACTAATGAGGTGCTGAACGACCTTTACAAATTTAGCGGACACCCATGGTCCTTAAGCGGATACGGAAAACATTCTTTCGACCGGTGATATAAAGGACATTGCTCCCAGGTCCGGCAAAAGCGCAATTAGTCGGGCTTTCCGGGACTGCAATTGTCTCGAGCAGTTTGCCTTGCGGACTCCATATCCGCACGGCGTAAGGACCTGCACAATATAGGTTGCCGAGATGGTCTACTGTCATGCCGTCACATCCATAATCACTGGGCTGTTCGACTTGGGAGAAAAGTCTTTGTTTGGAGGGTTTTCCGGTTTTGGGGTCGACATCAAAGGCATGGAGTTTCTGCTCCTTGTATTCGGACACATAGAGTGTTGTCTCACACGGTGAGAGCATCAAGCCGTTCGGCCCCTTTAGATCGCTTATGACTGGTCGTGGATTTCCACCATCGGAGTCGAGAAGGTAGATCGATCCCGCACCCGGCACCGTGACGTAGATCCGCCCTTTGCGATCAACCACCACGTCGTTGACTCCCACAGGGTAAACCTTTTTGTTTTTCCCCATCCTCGTCGGCTTCAAGAGCACGGTTTCCGTCCCGTCCTCCTCGAGGCGGGCAAGGCTCTTCTCCCGTTGCTTGCACATCAGCAATCTTCCCCGCAAGTCAAAGGCGAGCCCGTTGGCTCCGCCGGTCTTGTCCCTGAACAGCGTGGTCCCAAGGGTCTTCAGGTTGAGTCGCCAGATACGCTGGTTGGGAATGTCAGTGAAGAGAAGATGGCCCTTCCCATCATAGAGCGGCCCCTCCACCGTTTCATAGCCCGAAGAAAGTTTTTCCAGCTTTGCATCGATCTCTTTTATTGTGATGAGGGACTGCCCCGTGTCTTGTTTCTGCCCTGCCAGAGGTGTCGCAACTGCAAAGCCGAATAAACAAAGTTGTCGAAAAACTTTCGTCATCACTTCTCCGGCTTGTTCTTTCCGCCCTTTTTTCCGCCTTTGTTCTTGGGCTTTATCATTTTTTGTTCAGGGCGCAGGGGCGACCGTCGAGATAGCTCTGGAGAAGCTCGCCCATTTTTTTGACCCGCTCGGGATACTTGGCGTAGAGGTTGTCGGACTGGCGCGGGTCTTCCTTCAGGTTGAACAATAGGCCTTCATGACCTTTCCCGTATGCCTTGAGGCCGAAATGCTCCAAGTAGGCGGGACTTTCCTTCTTGGCTGCTCCCGTCGGGGCATTGATATAGACCCAATCCCCTTGCCGGAGGGCGAATTTTTTCGGGGAGGTGTTCTGGACGGTGGCCACGCGGAGGGGCTTGTCGTACTTCTCACCCTTGAGGACGGGCATCAGATCGTAGCTGTCGATGGCTTCGTTTTTGCGGAGGGGGTGTCCAATGATCTTGGCAAAGGTCGACGCCAGATCGACCTGACTCACCACTTCCTCGGAAACCGAGCCTTGCTTGATTTTTCCTGGCCATTTGACAATGAAGGGAACGCGGTGTCCTCCCTCGTAGACATCGCGCTTGACGCCACGATACTTGCCCGAGCTCCATTGTTTGAAAGTTTCCAGTCTTTCGAAAGCATGAGTCTCGGGTCCGTTGTCGGCGGAGAAGACGACCAGCGTGTTTTCGGCAAAGCCGTGTTTTTTCAAGGCGTTAACCACCTTGCCCACCATGGCATCGGTCTCGATGACGAAGTCCCCGTAGTAACTGGCTTTCGATTTCCCGTGATAAGGCTTGTTTGGGACGATTGGATAGTGGGGCGAATTGAAGGCGAGGTAAGCGAAGAAGGGTTGATCCTTTTTCTGCTTCGAAATCCACTCGACGGTCTTTTGGGTGATGGTGGGGAGAATATCATAAGGGTTCCAACTCTCAGCCATCGGACCTGGTCGGAAGCTTCCTGCCCCGGCAAGTGGTTTAGATTTGATTACTGGCTTAGTGGGGATAGTTACAAAGCGGTCGCCTTCGATCCAGCAGTAGGGTGGGAAATTGATAGTCCCGTCCCCAAAGTAATAATCAAAGCCCTGATCAAGAGGTCCGTTCGGAAATCGTTTTGTCCAATCATAGGACTCGGCACGGGGATCTCCTTTCTTGGCTCCCCGTTTTCGAATGGCATCAAAGTCCCACCCGAGGTGCCACTTGCCAAAACATCCGGTGCGATAGCCTTTATTTTTGAACATTTTGGCGATAGTAAAATCATCGGGTTTAAAGACGGTACCGCCAAAGGCTCCAACTATTCCGTGAAATCGACGCCAGTGGTGCTGCCCGGTAAGCAGGGCAAAGCGGCTCGGTGTGCAAATGCCTGATGAACTATGCCCATCGGTGAACGTCATACCCTGCGATGCCAATCGGTCGAGATGGGGTGTTTGGATCTTTGCCTCCGTATCGCCGTAGGAAACATCGGCCACTCCCATATCATCGGCATAAAGGATCACGATATTTGGGCGGGTATCGGCGAAGTTGGAGTGATTAAGGAAAAGAAGGGTAAGTGTGAGTAATCTAATCATCATATTTTATAAGGCTGGGTAAGTTTATCGGTGCCATCTGTCAGGTCTTTGAGCGAGACACGAACAAAAGTCATTTTGGTTCCATTCTCAAAGAAAATTCCAATATCTCCATTTTTACAGGCAGTGATGGCTGAATAGCCTGCCGCTCCTTTTTCAATGCATTTTTTAAAGGCCCATGTGTTTCCATTGTCATAACTGATACTGAGAACAAGATTCTTCCGTCCTTTCTGACTATGGGAGTTGAGGAATAAAAGACGGTCTTTCGCGTACCCGTCTTTTTTGGATGTATAGACCAGGAGTTCGGCATTACAACCCGGGTCAGGCAGGTTAGTTTCCTTTTTGCTTACCCATGTTTTCCCTTGGTCGGTCGAGCGATGAACATATCGATATCCCGAACCGTTGACCCTCGCGTTAATCATCCAGGTACCGTCACTCAGTTCGACGAATTTGGATTCGTTGGCAGGTGAGAATGGTGACGCTTTTTTCAAGGCTCCCCAAGTCTTGCCCTGATCGGAACTGCCAAATAAGTAACCTGCTTTCCCAACGTGAACTACCGTGTGGACGATCAGTCCCGAAGGAGTTTGAGCCCCTCGTCCAGAGGTGATAAAGACGAAGTCCCGCTTGGTTATTTGAGCGGACAAAACCTCGTCTCGAATGTCTTTCGGTTGCGACCAGGTCTTTCCGTGGTCGTCGCTTGTCTGTAAAAAGTAGCGATAGTTAACTGCTGTCCTGGAAGGTCTAGACTTATTGAACTCCGTGTCATGATCGAGGTAGTTGTAAAAGCAAAAAATCCTGCCTGTTTTACGATCAACGACCAAGGATGCATCAGATCCCACTTGCCCGTCTGGAAACTTGGTAATGAAATCAATTTCCGACCAGTTATTGCCATTGTCTGTACTCCTTTTGTAGGCAATGTCTATGTTGCGGGTGTGCTGAAGATCCCGGGTGGTATTTCTACGGGCATCAATTACTGCGAGCAGGTCACCGTTTTTTGCGGTTATGATTGCGGGAATTCGAAAGTACTGGGATCCACCGTCCCCCTGAGGAAAAAGGACCTTCCGGAGAACCTCCGAAATCATTGGAAATTCAAAAGATTCTTCGGCAATTAACGGGTGTAGGAAAATAAAGCAAGCTATGATCCATGATAGTTTCCTTAGGAGCAGGTTGTAGGACATAGAGCGAAAGGAGGTTGGGTTGGGTTAGGGTCTTTTTTTACACTCTTCGTTCCAGTCTTCCCACATTTTAGAAAGTTCAGCCGTTTTCTCCGGCATCTGTTCTGCCAAGTTATTTACTTCAGTAGGATCAGCCCGCAGGTTATAAAGTTCCCATACTTTTCCAGCACGAACAACTTTCAAATCACCCTGACGAACAGCATTCGCCCGGTTGAAACGCCAAAAGATTTCTTTGTGTGGTTCCCGTTCTTCGCCCTTGAAGATCGTGAGGAGAGATTTGCCAGGCGGAGGTTTGGTTTTCTTACCTTGGATTTGCTTGGGATACTTCGCTCCGGTGATGTCTCGGAAGGTGGCGGAAACGTCGATGATGTGACCCACCTGATTGGTCATACCCGGTTTGATTACACCCGGCCAATGAGCAATGAAAGGTGTGCGAATGCCGCCTTCGTAATCAGTTGACTTGAATTTACGGTAGGGGGTGTTGCTGGCATTGGCCCAGCCAACGGAAACGGTACGATAGCTCTCTACCGATCCGGGTGGAATATCCGGAGTGGTGTTGGGTTGCTCGGAGCAGGCACCATTATCGGTTAGGAACATGATCAGGGTATTGTCCCACTCGCCCAGTTCCTTGACCTTGGCAAAGAGACGTCCGAGGTTCTGATCGACCCGGTCGATCATGGCCGCGTAGACCGCCATCTTGAGATCCTCAGCATCCTGTTGTTCCTCGGAAAGATCGTCCCATGCCTTGGAAGCCCTTGGGGTGAGCTTATGATTCGGACCGATGATTCCCATTTCGTTCATCCGCTTGAATCGCTGCTCTCGGATTTTATCCCATCCGATTTTGTATTTCCCCCGGTACTTGGCGATGTCTTCCGGCCAGGCGTGTAGAGGGTAGTGAGGTGCCGTGTAGGGTAGGTAGAGAACAAAGGGATTATCTTCGTCCTTGTACTCGTCGAGACGGTCGATGGCGTAACTGGTGAAGGCATCGGTGTGGTAGAATTTCTTGTCCGGGCTGGTGTAGCCCATGATCACCTTGTCTTCAATGGCCCAACGACGAAAGGATTTTCGTTTTCTTCCCGGAAGGCCCTCCCCTGGACGAGCGTTGATGCCGGGATTAAAGAAGTTACTGCATCCATCGGCCAATCCGTAGTAGCGGTCAAAACCTCGGGTTGTAGGGAGAGGCACTTGGTGCCACTTTCCTGATATCAGGGTACGATAACCAATCGGCCGGAGTACTTCTCCAAAAGTCGCACCGTGCTCCATGTTGTTATCGCCAATCGAGTAAGCGTAGTTGCCAGTGAGAAGTTCGGCCCGGGTGGTGTGGCATTTTGCGGTGTTGTAGAACTGCGTAAAGCGTAAGCCGTTTTGAGCCAATTGGTCAAGGTTTGGCGTCTTGACCTCCCCGCCGTAGCAGCCGATGTCCGAGTAGCCCATGTCATCTACCATGATCAGAATAAAGTTGGGGCGCGTGCGGTCCGTTTCAGACCACCCCAAATTTAAAGTGAAAAGGAGGAGGGCAAGGAAAGAAAAAGTCTTCATTTGTTATGAAAGCCTACCGATTAGACTTATTTTTAAGTCCCATGATTCGTCCCTCTTCACTCGCAGTGGAAAGTCGGGTTTTGGCCATTTGGGCCAGAATATCTTCAAACTCCTCTTTGATTCTGCGTTCAGCTTTATTCATTTTTTGATCCGCTAATTCTTTCCCGTTAAACTGTCCCTTGTAACGGGTTAGTGTGGCACCACTTCCATCCTGCTTGGCCAAAAGGGAATACTTTTTATTACGGATCATGACCTGATTTCGATACCAAATGTAGATCCAATCTTTTTTTCGAATATCTTTCTTATTTGTAAGGACGGGAACGATGCTGGAACCATCTGCAGGGTGATTCTTTGGCAGGTCTGCCCCGGAGATTTCACAAAGGGTAGGCAACATGTCTGTGAACTCAACAAGTTCATCGGTTATCCGACCGGGCTTTTTGATACCAGCCGGCCAGTTAACGATTAAGGGAACCCGGGTGCCGGTGTCACTCATGGATCCTTTACCGCCCACGACTTCCGTGCCGTTCCATGGTGTTACGATGGGTTTATCGGTTCCATTATCTCCTGTGAAGATGAGGATGGTGTTTTCTCGAACCCCTGATTTTTCGAGCTGCTTGATGATTTGCCCAACCATTTTATCGGCGAAATTTACCATGTCGATGAAGTGACGTTGTGGATCATTTTTGTCCCCCTTGTAGGTTGTCGAACCAAGTCTCTTCGGATCCCAATCGGTGGAGTCGGGTGTGGGATCAAAAGGACAATGGGTAAGAATCATCGGATAGTAGACAAGGAATGGTATTTTTTTATTTTCGTCGATAAAGTCACAAACGAAATCGGTACAGACCTGTGGCCCGTATTCGCCGGATGTGAAATCCTTTTCTTTTCCGTTGAATTCAAGCATCGGGTTGACGAAGCGCCGGTCGATTCTTTTTCCGTTTTCATTGGAACGTCCACCTCGTGTATGCTGCCAGAGCCAGGATTTTTCGAAGCCGAAATGCTGGGGCGAATCCGGTTGATTTCCCAATTGCCACTTGCCAGCGATCGCTGTCTTGTAACCAGCTGCTTTAAGTTGGTGAGCGAAGGTGGTTTGTCCACGGTCCAGCATCCCAAACTTCACATAGTTCCGGACATTGTATTGCCCGGTCATAATTTTGGTTCGGGAGGGCGTGCAGATGGGGTTGGAAAAACAATTAGTAAAGCGCACACCTTCTGCGGCAAGTTTGTCGAGGTTGGGTGACTTGCAGGATTCGCTACCGTTCGAAGATAGAGCTTCGTATCCCATGTCATCAGCCATAATTAAAATGATATTGGGTTGGTTTTCTTTGGCGAAAACTAGGGCGTGAACATAAATACAGACAAGATAAAGTAGTTTTCTGGAATATTTCATTATAAAATATCTATGTTCAAAGATATTTTGTAATGATAGCAAAGGGATTCTTATGCATTAGGGTTATTTTTTCGTTGAGATATGTTTGTTTAACCAGGCCCGAGCTCTTTGACGGGTTGAGCTTTCTCGGTGGGCCCAGAGGTCCGTGTGTGGGTGGATGACCAAACCATCAGGAATATCGAAAATCTTGGTAACGAAGACGGGTAAAAAAGTAAAGTTTCCAAGTTCGGGATGCTTTTTCAGGTAGTCATTGGCGTTTCCGCATACCAGGACGGATCGACCCTTGAGACGGGCAAGTCGCTCGAGGGCGGAGGCACGATCACTTTGGGGGTAGCCCCATTTTCTCTGGCCGTCGAAATGATCGTGGGCGATCATTCCTTTCCAAAAGACGGCAATTTCATTATCTGCTAATCCAATATAACTGCAAGCGATAGCACCACGGGAAAATCCACAGATAAAAAGGTTTTCGGGATCACCTCCGAATTCATCGCAGATTCGGGGTAGGTTGTCTTTGCAGTAATCGATGGTGGCCTGACGATCTCCCCACCAAGTCACAGCATTTTCTTTTCCCCCTTTTTGAATGTAGGGCATGGAGACCCAGATGAATCCTTTTCCTCCGCTTAAGCCGTAGCCCAGGTTTGCATTCTTAACCTCTCCGGTTGATCCGCATGCGGGGAATTTGTTACCAGTGTATTCGACAAGTACGGGGTAAGTTTGACCCTTTATCCAATCTGTCGGCAAATAGAGGGAATGGTATACCTGAGTTCCTTTGTATTCTAGAGCGACTTGCCTGGTACGCTTTCCCGCACCGGGAGGGTCCTCTGTCATTGGGGGCGTAACTAAATCTTCTTTTGATTGAGGACTTCCTTCAGAATGAGTATACCCGTTCCCTAGCAAAAAGATGACAAAAAGGAGTCGGGTAATGGTGTTCATCCAAAGCCATTCTAGGTCGGAATGCTTTTGGGTCGATGAGAATCGTGGAATTGAATTGAAATTTCCTTCCAAGTTGAATTTGCGAAATCAGGATTTAGCCAAAGCAACTACGACTTCCTGCTTGGATTTTACGACACCACCTGATTGTTCAAGGGTGATCACAAAAGCGACAGGTTTATTAATGGCTAATGCATTACGAATAGGGATGATCGACTTTCCATCCTTCTGGGTGATATCAAATACCCCTCCATCCACTGGCAGTTCATCGCGTTCAGGATCCACAATCCATAGTTGATATTGGTTCTTGGTCGGATCATTTACCGCAAGATTCTCCAGGGACATATAACCTTCCTGCTTTTCATCATTCCATATCACTTCTCCGCTAAGTCCCGCATAAGGATCGCTTGCTGATGCAAATTCGAGTATCTGAGTATCCGATTCATCTTGGATAAGAGATTCAAATTTTTGTATCAGAGGAAGTTTCTCAGTTAGCTTTGCGATTTGGGTATTCAATGCATCAATTTTTCCTGATTCTGTTGATAGCTCACTGCTCAATTTTTCATTGAGTTTGGCCAACTCTTGTCTGGCGGATTCCAGATCAGTAATGGTTTTTTCCTTATCTGAAAGTTCCGTCTTCGCCTGAGTCAATTCAGCTGAAACATTCTGGATACCATCACCAGTTGGCAGATTGAAGAAAACAAGCAGGCAAGCCGCCGCTGCCCAGCCGAGCCAAGGGAGGATTGAAATAATTTGGGTTGTAGGTTTCTTTGCGTTGTTATTCGAAAAGGCAGGGATTGTGTCAGTCAACTTGGATAAAAGGGAACTTGATAGATCACAGGGTTGTACATGATTGAGCTCTAACTCAGTGGCAAGGATTTCAAGCTCGATGGAATGGACGTCTTCCATCTCAGTTGCAAGAGTTTGCCATTCTGAGATTTCTTTGGCGGAAAGGTCACCAAGAATTCGACCAGCATCCAGTTCTTCGAATCGAGCTAATGTTTTATCCATGCTCATTGGGCAACTCCTTCCCCGTGGTTGAATTCTTTAAGTAGCTTGCGGGCTTCAATTAACCCACGTCGGAGTTTGGTTTTGACGGTACCAATTGGCAGTTTTGTCTGCCGAGCAATTTCGACATGAGACAGGCCTTTTTCGAAGTGTAATGAAAATAAATTTAATGTGTCTTTGGGAAGATTTTTTAAGACATCCCAAAGCTCCGTGCGATCAATCGAATGAAGATTACTAGAAGATGCAGAGGGAAGTTCAGGAAGGCTATCTAAGGTTGCCAGTGCAGGAAGGCGATTCTGTTTGCGTTGCCAGTCAATCGAGCGTCTTCTCGCGATCATGCCAATAAAAGTGGATTCCTTGGATTTTTTCGAATCAAAGCGATCGGCAATTCTCCAGATTTCTGTGAAGATTTCCTGACAAGCTTCCTCTGCGTCCACTCGTTCGTTAATTCTTCGGCAGACGATACTCCATACAAGTGGACCATATGAATCAATGCATCTTTTCATTGCTGTCTCATCTCCCTTTGCAACTAAGGGCAGCAGAAGCTTCTCCGCTATCCCTTGGCTTTCTGAAGACGGGACAATTCCAAGGGCGAACTCGAAAGACCGAATGTTTGAAAAGAGGATAAAGTTTCGAAAAGGCATGAGGAGGAATTGTTGGAAGATGACTCTTCTTTTTATATGCATCAACGAAAATCATCGGTAAGGATTTCCATATTAGCGTCCAAACCTTTGTTTTTTGGGAAGTTGCATTAAATAAGAATCTACGATGCGGTCTTCCCGTTGTTCCAGTTCACGCAATAAATCGCGGAAGACGTTACGGGATGTCCATGCCTCCCGGGCAAGCTGAGCAACTGGTTGGTCGTCAAGAATCACATTTCTTAGTTTGTTGCTTTGGGATGAACTTGTGAACTTTGAATATTTGGTAAGAAATTCATTGCCTCTTCTTATGTAATTACGCCAACTGGCTTCATACTTCCCCTGATCGTATAGCGCCGAACTTTCCTTGATTGAATTTTGGACGAATAGTATGGCATCGACTGTGGTTATATCTTTTTCAGGTAGCTCCATTGGGTCTTTAATTACAGAGCCAATTGCATTTACTAATCCGTTGAAAGCCTCTTCATCGGATTCAATTATCCGAATGCCGCTGATTTTCGATTTACCCTCATCCTGGGTGAGATAAATCGGGGCACCGTGAATAGTCCTAAGCTTGTTGTAAGGCTTAGGGTTTTCGCTCACATGCTTGCCTACAATAACATGCCGTGACAAAACACCGTAGAGTTCTTCAGTTCCGGAGTCCCCATGGTTTTCAATTAATGATTTGTAAGGCTCTTTTTCCCATGCCTCATTGACCGGTGCAAAGATGGTAAAGATGGTTCTGGATGACGCCAAAGGAAGATCCAATCCCGTCTCTTTAAGCAAATGGGTCAAAGTACTGAACCTTTTTTGATTCTTGATCAATTCGAGAAGGCTTTTTTCGGCGGGTAAAATTACATCATCAATGACATGGATGATCCCGTTGGCACAGGGTATATCCGTCTCGATTATTTTGGCTCCGTCTACAGTGGCATGTTTGTCGTTAAATTTGTAGTTCAGTTGTTGGCCAAAGGCACTGAATGGCGTTACATCGGAAACGCCAAGACTGCGGCGACCACCCGATGATTTGCCATATGCAAATACTTGTTCGGTAATGTGGTGTTTGATGATATCTTCGAGACGCTCATCGTTCTCGGGAAGAAATAAAGATTCCACGGTTTTGGCCGGAAGTTTTTTGAAGGCTTCGTCTGTGGGAGCAAAGGTAGTGTACAAACTGTGCATGTTTTGGAATAATTTTCCCTGACGACTGGCGGTGATTGCCTTGGTGAAAATCGTAAATCTTCCATCTTTTTGGAGACGCTGAAAGAGGTCATCAGTGGTAGGGGTGAGTACCTTATCGATGAGATATATTACTCCATTCGAGCATGGGATGACCTGACCGGTGAAACGAGCATTTCCAATCGTTCCTTCTTTGTAATTAACTGAAATAAACTGACGGGTGGTCATCCGGAGGATGGAATATTTCTCAATGAAGATTGGGGCCTCCGAAATTTCCTTCACATGAAACCCAAAAACTTCTTCCAATCGGTCATCATTACGAGGATCCAATAATGTTTGCACGGTTCCCTTGGGTAACTTTTTGAAAGCAGCATCAGTGGGGGCAAATACAGTGTAGCTCGTAGAAGTGTTTTCAGATAATGTTGAACCAATTCCTGTCTTTTCGAGTAACTGTAGAAAGTTAGACAAATCCGGCATTTCCCGTATGGTCCGGCCTATGGTTTTGGCTTCGGCTGGATTTGCGGCATCCAAGGCAGGAATAAGAAAGCACAGAAAAGTAGAAGTTGCCAAAAGAAGAGTGCGGAAAGTTTTCATGGGAAGGTTTCGGTTTTTAAGCGTTTGTCCAAGGATAACTGAATATTTAACCTATAATATAGGCGGGTCTTCCTTGAAGAAGACCCGCCTAAGAATTCGAAATTAAATTAATGAGCTGATGCAAGAACCTTATCGAAAGCATGACGCATGATCCATGCTTGGGAAGTTGGGCAGTGCTCGGCCTTAGCCCTGTGCATGGCAGTTTTGATTGTATTTGCGGCACTTGAGCATACGGAAGAAGAGCATTGTCCAAGGACATCGTTTCCAGCTTTCATGTAAAGGGCTGCAGTTTGTGAATGATGTCCGGAGTTAAACATAGGCACGCCCTTGTGGATAGCCTGCTTGAGGATGTGGTTGGTGTTTCCGGAAACCTTTTTTGGGGTGGGGAGCAAAACGGCATCAATTACATGAATGATTCCGTTTGATGTTTTGATGTTCGCTTTGATTACCTTTGCGTCATTAATCATCAAAATCTTACCACTTGCCTTGATGGCAATTTCTGCACCATTGACCGTTTTGGCAGAATCGAGCTTGGCGGCTTTCTTGGCCTTCACCTTGCCTGATATTACGTGGTAGGTGAGGATATCAACGAGTTTTTGTTTGTTCTCAGGTTTGAGAAGAGTCTCGACGGTGCCTTTGGGCAACTTGGCAAAAGCCTCGTCGGTTGGGGCGAAGACGGTGAAAGGGCCTTCTCCCTTGAGCGTGTCAACTAAACCTGCTGCCTTAACCGCAGTAACAAGCGTTTTGAAACTGCCTGCTTCCACGGCGGTGTCGACGATGTCTTTTTTGGGAGCACCAATTAACAAGGTGCTCATCATTAGAAGAGAAGTTATCGATAATATTATTTTTTTCATATGTTTAATTTTGGTTTAAATTGTGTGTTAAAATTTTTGATACTACATGTATATTCGTTCGCTTTTTGATATTGGATTCAAAAAAAGTGAAAAAATCCTTCTTTTTTTAATTCAGTAAATCTTTGTTCGAATATCTTCTGCCTCAATTAAGTGGCACAGAATATGCAAGAAATTGTTATATATGCCCTTAAACAGGTTCAGTTCTTATGAAACGGATGGATTTTTCGACGAAATGTTCGGACTCGGCGATGGATCTGAGCCTCTCGATCATTATCATAGGTTGGTTTCGAGGATTGCGAAACTAGATGGTGAACGCATGGAAGCCAAACAGAGACAAGCCGCTTCTTCCTTCCTTGAGCACGGAATCACTTTTACTGTTTATGGTGACGATAAAGGCTCCGAGAGAATTTTTCCTTTCGACCTAATACCCAGAGTTATTCCGCTTACAGAATGGCAACTTGTTGAGCAGGGGCTAAGTCAACGAATCATAGCGTTGAACCTTTTTCTTAACGATGTTTACCACGGAGCGAAAATTATCAAGGATGGCATCATTCCCAGAGAAGTTGTTGAGTCTTCCCCTCACTTCCGTCGGGAAATGATCGGTTTCGATGTACCTAGGGATATCTATATTCACATTTGCGGTAGTGATCTGATCAGAGACGAAAATGGCAAGTATCTGGTTCTAGAGGATAACGCCCGTTGTCCTTCAGGGGTCTCATACCTTCTGGAAAATAGGCAAATTATGAAGAAAGCCTTTCCTTTGACCTATCGTGACATGTCTGTCCGCCCAGTTGAAGCTTATCCTGAGTTGCTACTTAAAACACTTGAGTTTCTCTCCCCCCGTCAGTCAGGTAAACCTGTTTGCGTTTTATTGACTCCTGGAGTCTACAATAGTGCTTACTTTGAGCACACTTACTTGGCTCGTCAAATGGGTATCGAAATCGTGGAGGGGAGAGATCTGATTACGACTGATGGTTTTGTATACATGCGAACAACGCACGGACTCGTACAAGTTGATGTTATTTACCGGAGGATGGACGACGAGTTTCTCGATCCAACTTTTTTTAACAAAGATTCTCTCCTGGGCGTTTCCGGTTTGATGGATTCTTATCTCAGGGGGAATGTTTCACTGGCAAATGGTATTGGTACTGGCGTTTCAGACGACAAGGTAACCTATGCATATGTGCCTGAAATGATTCGATATTACTTGGATCAAGAGCCGATTCTTGATCAAGTCCCAACCTATCTTTGTTGGAAGGAAGAGGACTGTAAGTTCGTTTTAGAAAACCTTCCCGACTTGGTTGTCAAACCAGCGAATGAATCTGGTGGCTACGGTATGCTTGTCGGCAGTGCCTCGACACAAAAGCAAAGAATGGAGTTTGCCCAGAGAATACGGGCTTCCCCGCGCGATTACATTGCTCAACCAATTGTAGCTCTTTCTCGGCACCCTACTTTTTGTGAGGGAAGAATTGAGGGGAGGCATGTGGACCTTCGCCCTTTCATCCTTTATGGAGAGGATGTTGAGATCGTGCCTGGTGGGCTTACTCGGGTTGCTTTGGAAAAGGGTTCACTTGTAGTTAATTCCTCTCAGGGCGGAGGTAGTAAGGACACTTGGGTCCTTAAGGATTAGGCGATGCTTTCGAGAGTTGCAGATACCTTATATTGGATGAGCCGTTTCGTTGAACGGGCGGAGGGAGTTACCCGCCTGGTAGAAATTCACAGAGATACTGATCTTGAATCGGATGCCCGTAGCGGAGATTTCGGTTATTGGCATTCCACTCTTCAATCTATGTGTGCGAAAGAACAATTCGAGGAAGACGAGATGCAAGGACCGGACGCCTTTCTCCTTTTTTCTAGTCAATGGAACAATTCCGTCATCAATAGCATCAACTCAGCAAGAGAAAACGCCCGAATGGTAAGGGATCAGCTTTCGGAGGAAATATGGGTTGAGTTGAATTCACTATACCATTTCCTTAATTCTAATAATGCCATCCTTGAATATCAAAACGACGAGTCTTCTTTTTTTCGACGTATCATTCGCTTTTCTCTCGTATTTCAAGGCCTTTCGGATGCTACGATTCACCATGATGAGGGATGGCGCTTTATGTCTTTGGGCAAATATCTCGAGAGGGCCGACCTTACGAGTAGGGTCCTTGATACTTTGACTTTATTGGGTTCCGACCCTTCGCGATTGGATCTTATTCGGGCTCTTCGTTCTTGCAGTGCTTTTTCTGCATATAGAAAGAGATATCGAGGAGCACTAACCATGCATAATGTAGCAGATTTTCTTCTTTTCTCTCAGGATTTCCCTCGTTCCATTCGCTTTTCAATCAGAGGCGTTGATGCTCAGTTGCACGAAATATCCGGCGTTCCATCCGGGAATTTTTCGAATGAAGCCGAGCGCTTGGCTGGGAGTGCTTTGGCTCAAGTTAATTTTTCAAACATTGATTCGATGATAAGAAGTGGTTTACACAACTCGATCGACGACCTTCAGAAGAAGCTTATGGAAGTAGGGCAAAGCATTTTCGAGACTTATGTCCTCCTTCCCTTCGAGATCAAGAGTGCCTCTCCCTTGCCTCTGCTCCAGATGCAACAGCAGCAATAATTCATTACGCTCTTTCAAGAGAACTTAAGTTTTACTTACCATCATGCGTCTACACGTTCTTCATAAGACTCACTACACATATCCTTCTCCGGTTCGAGACAGTTTTAACGAATTAAGGCTTCAACCGCTTTCAAACGATTGGCAGAGGTGCGAATCCTGTTTTGTAAGTGTCCTTCCTACCACTCCTTTAGGTCAATATCTGGATCTTAATGGAAACCTGGTTCACCATTTCGAGATTCCAGAAGATCATTCGAAACTTATTATTGAAAGCAGGTCGATTACGACTACTTCGAAACGGGTTGATTTCGAAAGTTTTCCTTATGGTGTTCAAATGAAGAATCTCAGAGAAGTCGGAGGCAATCCGGAATGCCGAGACTATCTTCAAAAATCTCATTTTGTATCAATCGATCCGGAGACCTGGAGAGAAGCCGTTGAAATTCAAGGACATTCAAAGGATGTATTCCAAACAGCCTATCAGATTATGGAGCATGTTTATCTGAATTTCGAATATTGTGCTTCCACAACAAGCGTTGATACCGACACATTGGAGGTTCTCAAAAACAGAAGGGGCGTATGCCAGGACTTCGCTCATGTTGTTATTGCACTGTGCAGGTGTTTGGGTATTCCAGCTCGCTATGTCAGTGGGTATTTTTACGACTCAACAAGGAATCGAACCATGCGTGGGGCTGAGGCTTCGCACGCGTGGTTGGAAGTTTTTATTGATGGGTACGGCTGGATTGGATTGGACCCTACAAACAATTGCGTAGTGCGCGAAAACTATGTCATTATTGGTGCTGGAAGAGATTATAGGGATGTTGCTCCGGTTACGGGTACCTACTTCGGACGTCTTCCCGAGAGCATGGACATCAGTGTTAGCGTGAAGCGTATGGATGAGTAGGCGAGGCTTGCTGGCAGTTTTCGTCATACAAGTATCTCCCCTAGTTTAATGCGGTTGGTTGTCGGATACCGGTTTTAGTAATACCACATAGGCTAACTGCTCATTTCTTGAACTTAATTTTAAAAATTATAATTCCGTTGATGGATCCCATATTCTTTTCCATAGCCATGGTAAACGTCCCCAATCCCGGGTAGTCTGAATCCTTTGCGCCACAATCGGTCTGGCAAGTGAGTTGTTATATTCTGCGACTTTGAATTGGAAAACATAATCCGGTTCGGAACCCATGCGCAGATCCGTCATGGTTACAGAGCCATTGATGTCAGCCATAGCAAAGTACCCTTTGGTGAAGCTTTTTAATTTAACAACGGGTGAATGCTCACCGATTCCTTTCATTAGTGACAGGTTTCTGGGATAGAAATTCACTGACAGCGGTGCATCTCCGTCGAATAGAGAATAGTAGGTCTCGAAATACTGGTCATGATGAATCCCCACCGTTCGCCAAAGCAGAGTGGTAAAGGGTGCGGGCGAGGATATGAATTGAGAGTAGGGCACACCCTGTTCATTTAATTTCTCTTCCATTTTTCCATTTACGAAGACACCTATCCCCAGTGCCCAAATCAAGTAAGCAAGGCTCAGGCTTAATCCGGTAAAATTCAGTCTGTGATTTTTTAGAAAGAGGGCACCTGATACCCCAATTAAGATCGGGAGGGTAAAGAGGGGATCAATAATAAAGAGTGTGGGGACGGCAAGTGGGGTGGTGTCCAACGGCCAAAAGATCTGAGTCCCATAAATAGTGAACAGATCCAAAAGAACACTTCCATTGAGCACAACGAAGGTAAGGAGCATCCACTTATTTAATAAGGGCTTGGTATCCTTATGAACTTTTGTGATGAGCCAGGCAAAAACAGGCGACAGGGCAGTGAGGAGAAAAAGAGAATGACTAAATCCCCGGTGATAAACAAAATCATCCACCGGACTGCCTAGCGGTATGAATACATCAAGATCCGGTAAGGTTCCAAGAATTGCCCCCCAGATAAGAGCCTTCCTTCCGACCTTTTTTCCGAGTATGGCTTCCCCGCAAGCGGCCCCAAAGGTTAACTGAGTCAGTGAATCCATGATTTCAGCAAATGCAGGTAAGTTGGCTGTGAGTTAAAAATAAGAACCTTTCGGAATTTGGAAGGATACTTCTATTTAGATAAATCCATGGAGTACTCCAGATCAAAACGACTGGAGGCTTGGTTGCGAAATTTCTTGAGGGCCGGATTGTAGGTGTAGACCTTAATCTTGTTCTTCGTTGGTTCGAAGACCATGTAGCGTAGCCAGGATTCTCCTCCATTATGCAGGTTTTGATAGTCACTTAGTACTTGATGAACCTGATTGCCGTGATCACCCTTGGAGGTCAGGACTGCCTCTCCACTTGCATGACCGCATAAAACCATGAAGATATTTTTGTGTTTGCTGACCAATTTTTCCCAGATCGCTTCCCCTGCGTTGCCCTTGATCTTGTATCCTAATTTTTCGAACCTTTTTCCATTCGCTCTCATATAGGCATGAGTCAGAACGATGACGCGATGTTCAGGATGTTCGGCAACCACTTTGTTCGCCCAAGCCAGGACTTCGTCGCGCGGTTTGCATTCGAGCGATACGATCAGGAACTTCATTCCGGCCGCATCGAAATGATACCACGAATTGTCATGTCTCTTGGGATCAAAGGTTCCACCGAATTCCTTGGTCTTGGCATATTTTTCACGAGGAAAATATTTATTGAAGTGAGTGGTTCGGTTCACGGCGATATCCCCGCCGTATTTGTTGTTCGACTTTTGGAAACCCATGTCGTGGTTTCCCAGACAAAGGCAGTAGGGCACATGACCATCCAGGATGGACATCGCCTTTTTTGCGATTGCCCATTCTTCGGGTGCGTCCGCCTGAACGATATCTCCCTCATGCACTAGAAAAGCGATGTTGAGCCGCTTTTGGTTGTCCCGCACCCAGCGGGTTTGCTCAAAAAAGTAATGGCGCAAATCTCCGTTACCCCACTTTTGAGAAAGCTTTAGCCGGGTGTCGCAGTAGAATTGGGTGTCCGGTAAAACCGCCAAGGTGAAGGATTGCCTTTTCTCCGAGATCTCCTCTTCCGAAAATTCTTTTTCTGCCGCAACGGATAGTTGGCTGAGAGAAGCGAGTAAGAAAAGAAGAGCAAAAAAGATTTTCATGGTTGATGAGTTTTGGGGGCAGGAGAATTAGAAATCAACAAACAGTTCTTCATCGTACACCGCAACTAAATCATCAAAGAATCCTTTCTTTGAAGTTAGGAAAGGCTCACCTTTTTATTGCTCGCCAAAATTTATACCAGAAGCTTCATCCGGAAGCCCGGGGCATCATATGTTGAGTTCTTCTTCTATGATCTTGTAATCTCCGTAAAAGACCTTTTGCCCAAAGGTTTAATGAATCTTTTTACCAATTACTTGGTCATAGGTTTTTTTTTGTGGAACAATAATTTTTTCACCTACTTTAATTTTTTTTGGAATGCCCATTAGATTAGCATCACGAATCCATTTCACTTTTGATCCGTATTTTTTAGCAATGCTTTTTATCGTATCACCTCTTTTCACGATGTGAACAAATGGTAAGAATTTGATGAGTTCCTTCTCTGATAGTGTAAAAACCGAATCAGCCTTTCGGGAAACTTTATTTTCGTGAGTTTGATGATAGATGTAGATGGGTTTTCTTTTGATACTAACCTCTTTCGGAGTGGAGGGATTTTTAAATGGCTGAATTAACAATTTCACTTTTGAATTTTTTGGACCTTTGATGAGTTCAACAATTTCAGAAAGTTTCATATCACCTATATCTGCGAGGGTGCCGTCTGATTTTGAGACTTTAAGGATTACATCCTTAGGCTCCAATTGCTGAGATTTCTCGGCTGGTCCGCCTGGAATTAATTCTGCAATGGTACAAGATCCATTTTCATCTATCAGCCTTGCGCCTATCCCTATAATTTCGACTTTTGATGACTTTGGGGATTCGCCATTCGTTTGATCAATTCCAGCTCTAAGTTCGGCCAGTCTTTTGTTCATCTCATTGTTGGCTTGTTCATCTAATCGTTTCTTCTCAGCTTTTAACTCTTCTAACATTCTGTTTATAATGGCAATTTCGGCCTCCCTTTCTGCGAATGGATCTGCGAATGGATCTTGCTGAGCCCTTAACGCTTCTAACATTCTGTTTGTAATAGCAATTTCGGCCTCACTTTTTGCGAATGCACTTTGCTCAGCCCAGAACACTTCTAACATTCTGTTTATAATAACATCACCCTCCTTTTCTGTGACTGGAGCACCGACTAAGAGCGATACTGACATTATCAGGGAGATTGTGGATATTAGTATTTTTTGCATGCGATTCGTGTTTGAAATGAGATTTAGAATTGTTCTTTTAGAAGAGAAATCTTCGTTTTACTTTTGAGATGGGAATGTAACCAAGGTCCGCTTTCTTACGTATTGGCAGAATAAAATTCAAATGTTCTACCTGTCTCTTTTACTAAGTGCGTATTCTTTCAAGAGAGTTCCTGCCCTTCATCTTCCAGTTTTTTGTTTCTTGTCTGAAACCACCAAAATAAAAAGGTGAGGCCGAATGTGATGATGAACTTTGAAACGGCTATCAAGATCGGAAAGGGTTGGGAAGCTAAGTAAAATCCCATGCTTCCAGTGCCGGGTCCATTTACAGGAGGCTCAAAGAAAAAACCCATAAAGCCTGGTACTATTGCGGTAAAGGCGGTGACAAACCATAAACCTTTCCAACCGAGGGGCATCTTACGGGCATGATATGCCAGCCAAAATAATCCTACTATCCATGGCAAACTATTGATGAAGGTTATGAGGCTTTGCATAATTTCAGCAGATAGATTTTTCCAGCCTGCAATAAGCAGAAAGCCACCTCCTGCCATTACCAATATGCCGAGTAGAAACACAACCACGCTTAGGATTCCTGAAGACAGGACGGGGTTGCGTCCTTGCCATGATTCCATCGCCAATTGCTTGGCCGCGGAATCAACCAGTGATTCAGGTTCACCCAAAGCCTTGCATGCATCCTGATAAGAGGATTCACGGTCCTGGCCTCCTGCTACCAGTTTTTCCACCTCGCTTTCAAGATGGTCGTTCCATTCTTCGAGCAGAGCTTTTGCCCGCGTTCCAATAATACCATGTTTAGTGAGTGCCTTTCGGACCCTTGCAAGAAATTTATGCTGTTGCATGGATAATGTCCTTTCCAAATTTATTTATTCCTGCGGAGACTTTGCTCCATGAATCTTCAAGTTGGGATAATCTTTTATTTCCCTTGGCGGTAAGCCGATAGTAACGACGGGGGCGTCCGGAAACCGTTTCTTTGCGAATACTCAGGCAACGGTCTCCCACGAGGCGGTGCAGGATGGGATAAATGCAACCCTCACCAAAACGAAAGGCACCGTCCGATATCGAGTGAATCTTTGCCACCAGCTCGTAGCCGTACATTTCATTTTGTGCGAGCAGGCGGAGTAGAAGTAGTTCCGGCACGCCATCAATAAAGAGTTCTTTCTTCATTTCAGCTTGATACCTTGTGCTTAAAGGTATGTCAAGCATCGAGGCACGAGGTATGAAGTGAGCCCTCAGATATTGGTGCGGTTTACCAAACCCTAAACCGAGGATGTGCACCCGCACACCTAACGCTTAGGAGATACCCTCTATCCCCAGATGGAATGGGCCGTGGCGTTGGCGTCAGCGAAGCGGTCGACTCCGACTCCGGCATCCTGGAGCATGGTTGTCCAGAGGTTGGCCAGTGGAGTGTCTTTATTTGGGGCGAACCGGTGCTGACCGTGGGTAAGTCCTTTAAAGCCACCGCCCGTGAGCAGGCAGGGGACATTGGTGTTGCGGTGAGCCGTACGTAAGCCCCCACCGCAATAAACCAGGCTGTTGTCGAAGAGAGTTCCTCCGTTGGGATCCATCGGGTCCTTGGCGGATCGCAACTGGTCAATAAAGTCGGAGTACAAATCCATCCATTTCCGGGTGCGTCGAAGATTCAGTTCATGAAGGGAGGAATTGCTTCCATAATGAGAGAGCGTGTGAGGCGTGGAGGAAATATCCATGCTTTTGAGAAGGCCGGAATCGGGCATGCGGTAGGTGACCACACGGGTGGAATCAGTTTTCCAGGCTGCAAGAATGAGTTGCTGCATGGTACGGATTGCTTTTTCACCGTGGGAACCGCTGACCAAAACCTGTTGATCATCGGGAGCTTTCATTTGCGCCTTTGGATAGGGAACATCCAGCCATTCTTCCTCGCGGCTAATGGTTAGCTCGATATCTCGGATGCTGGTGGTGTATTCTTCGAGTTTCTCCCTGTCCTCCCGATCGAGGATTCGTTTGGTGGAACTGCTCTCGAATTCGAGGATGTCAAATATGCTCTTTCGTTGTTTGAGGGTATTGAGGACTTCTTCCTTGGAAACATTACCTCCGAATAAGCGCCGATAAACTTCAAGGGGAGAATCAAGACCAGTCAGTGGGCTGCCATCCTCCCGATAGGATATCGCCACACCACCGTGTCCATTTCCGGTGTCACTTTTTGGACAATTAAGCTGCAGGCTCTGATAGCGGGTATCCTTTCCCAAATGAGCGGCCGCAACCTGATCACAGGATACACTGTTGTGCCGTGCTTTTCCCGGGAAACCGATCACATTGGCACAGGTAAGAACCGCTTCACTTCCTTCATGCGGCTGTTTGTTTTGCATGTTGGAGAAGTTGGATACCAAGGTCGTGTGACGGAGGTTTTTCTTAATCGGGTCCCAGCCTGGTGGCAAAGAAATGTCAGCCAGGGAGCCGGAATCCTTGGGATAAAAGTGTTTTTCCATATGACCATGGCCCATCGACATCCACAGCAGCCGTTTTGGTGTGTTACCGGCCAGGGTGCTATTCGTGGAAGCTTGGAGCACAGTTGGTAGGAGACTGCCAAGAAAGGGTAGGGTGATCGCCTTGGCTCCGTTACGGAGAAAGGACCTGCGGTTGGAACTGGTGGAGAGGTTCATCGTGTTACTTGGATGTTAATGATTATAATATGTCTCTGAAATTAAATTCTTATCCATTCTTATTCGATTATGACTTTGAGAAGGGTTCGCTGAGGACGATCTTTTTGATCATGTCACGGACTGGATATTTTTCTTTCTCCAGTTCGTTCAGGGCTTTTTCGATGATCGGGCGATCGGTAAAACTGACATCCCGACCGAGGGCATAACATAAAAGTCCCTCAAACAAGGAGGCGGCCACCTGTCTTTCCTGTTTCATGAGTGCGGTTTTCAATCCATGTACATCCTTGAATTTTTCTCCATTGGGAAGTTCCCCACTGGCATCCACAGGGTAAAGCTTTCTTTTCGCACTCGGGTTGGCTAGCTGTCGAAAATGCTCAACATCGGTAACTAATTCTTGATCCCGCCACATACCGACTGCATCGAAGTTTTCCAATCCCAAGCCGATGAAGTCAAAGCGGGCATGGCAGGAAGCGCATTGGGCCTTTTGTTGGTGAAGCTCCACGAGATCACGAACACTGGGTAAGGGCTCTGCGGTGGATGCGATCAACTCAGGAACATTCGGAGGGGGAGGGGGAGGCGGATCATTAAGCAGAATCTCTTTCACAAGGGATCCCCGAATGACGGGTGATGTGCGACTGCCCATTGTTCCCGATGAAAGGAAGGCCGCCTGAGTGATCAGCCCTCCTCGTGGGGAAACGGGCGGGATGGATACTTTCTGAAATCCATCTCCATCGTAGTGTTCTGACAAACCATATTTATTAGCGAGCACCCCGTTCACCACTACGAAATCGGAATCGATCAGGTTCGACGCACTCAGGTTCTCATGCACAAGGACTTTAAAGAACTCAACGGGCTCCTGTTTTGAGGAATGAATCATTCCGTCGGTGCGATGCAAAAACAATTTCGAATCAAGGCCAAGCGAGTCAAAACGTTTCAAATGGGTCCACTGTGCCATAAAACCCTCAAAGAAATTATTCGCTTTCGGGCTCTTCAGCATTCGCTCGATCTGCTTTTCTATAACTTGTGGTTTCTGCAGATCACCTGTTTCGGCAAGCCGGTTAAGTTCTTTGTCGGGTGTGCCACTCCAAAGGAAATATGAAAGGCGATTGGCCAGGCTGTAGGCGTCGAGTACTTTTGACTTTTCCTTTGCTTGTTCTTTGTTGACTACCTGATTTGGCAGAGCCCTTTCGCTTTCTTTGTTACTTAGCTTGGTTGGTTGTTTTTGAATGTCATCCGGTTCGCATAGATAAAGAAAGCGAGTGGACGTCAGGATCATCGCCAAGGGATTAATGATTGCTTCACGAAACCCGAGTTCGGACTTTCGCTGTTGTTGGTAGTATGCAAATAGCTTCTCCAGATACTCATTGGAGATGGTTCGGTTACGATAAGCAACTTTGCCAAACTCAGCTAAGAAATTCTTTGCGGACAAATCGAGCTCTTCGTCGGATGCCGACTTTACTTGAAATTTCTCAATCAGGTTTTCAAACGGTGATTTGGGACCGTAGAACGGGCCTTCAACTTCCATCCATTTGGCAAAGATTGTATCCTTCGGCGCACTTGGTTCGATCGGTTTATAGTGGTGGTAGAACTGTTCAAACCCGGGCCCGCCCCGTTTGTCTTCGAGTGCAAAGACATGTTTGCGGGATTGGTGCCAGTGTTTCGGGCGAAAGTCGGGTGCGAATACCGGATGATACTCCGCCTCATGTACTGATGGTTGGTCTATCGATCCTTCAATCCAAAAACTACCGATAGCTCTACCGTGCTTACCGTTGAATCTTCCATTGTGCACCATCAGACGAACACCCCGGCGTACTTTTACACCGTCGACGACTCCGCCGCAAAACCGAACCCGATAGTGAGCTCTTGCATCGTGGCGGAAGAAAACCCCCACATGCTCCACAAGCAGGTCATGCGACAACATGCGACCTTTATTATGAATGTGCATATTTCTCTGGTAGTACTGTTCCTGACCTTTCCATACGCCGTTTTGCGCATTCGGTCCATCGGTGTCGTACTTTTTCCATTCTTCTTGGGTTAGTCCAGCTTCGCTGGGCGTCTTTCCCTCTTTCTTGACCAACCTGACTTTTTCCATGAATTCATAGATCCGCTTGCTCCGGGTTTCGGTATTGGCAAACTCCCGTCGTTCAAGCACTTTGGATTCCTGCCGTGATTCACCAGCCCAATGCAGAGCCGTTTTGGCGACTTCCTGAGCAAATTTGAAATAGGTTTCCAGTTGCATCGCGGTCAGTGACTGGTTTTGTCCAATGGTGTCAAAACGACCGCTCGGATCATCCGGGAGTTTCTCTCCGTTAATCCGGATGCCCATTAAATCCTTGATGGTCGAAATGTATTCACGCTTGTTCAATCGTCGCAGAGCAATCTCACCGCCGCTGTCTCGGAGCATCTTTTGGGCGGATTGTAAGGATTCAGTAAGATCGCCGACAACTTTGGCCAATTCCTCTTTTCCGGGTTGAGATTTGTTTTTCGGGGGCATCTCTCCCGAATTAAGCTGGTCGAGAATATCCTGCCAGTTTTGGGCATCCGCAACATCGACGATGGACCGGGTAAGTCTTTCCAAATCAAGGTCTGCTTTGGCGGTATCGGTATCGTGGCAGTCAAAACAATAGGTTTCGAAAAAGGGTTCGATCGAATCAGAGATCGATACTTTGGCATTTGCAACCCAAAGACCGGCTTGGAGAAATCCGAACCAGAGGAGATATTCTAATCGTAGTTTGATCAAGGAGCTTAGGTATGGCTAAAGAGATCACTCAGGACCACCTTGAGGACCATGTCGCGAACTGGATATTTTTCTTTTTCCAGATCGTTCAGGGCTTTTTCGATGATCGGACGATCGGTAAAACTGACATCCCGACCGAGGGCATAACACAAAAGTCCCTCAAACAGGGAAGCGGCCACCTGTCTTTCCTGTTTCATTAGGGCGGCTTTCAGTCCGTGGACATCTTTGAACTTTTCTCCATTGGGAAGTTCACCACTTGCATCTACAGGATAAAGCTTTCTTTTTGCCCTGGGATTTTTCAGCTGGTGGAAATGCTCAACATGGGTGACCAGTTCTTTTTCTCGCCACACACCAATAGCATCGAAGTTTTCCAATCCCAACCCGATAAAGTCAAAGCGGGCATGGCAGGAAGCACATTGAGCCTTTTGTTGGTGAAGTTCGACAAGATCCCGGACACTGGGTAAGGGCTCTGCGGTGGATGCGATCAATTCAGGGACATTGGGCGGAGGAGGGGGAGGCGGATCATTGAGCAGGATCTCTTTCACAAGTGATCCGCGAATGACGGGTGAAGTACGGTTGCCCATCGTACCGATTGCAAGGAAGGCGGCCTGGGTCATCAGTCCGCCACGGGGGGAATCTGTACTTAAGCTCACTTTTTGAAAGCCGTTGCCTGAGTATTGGTCATGGAGTCCATACTTTGCAGCAAGGACGCCATTGACGGTGACAAAGTCAGAATCAATCAGATTATTTGCGGGGAGGTTATCCTTGAGCAAAGTCTTGAAAAACTCAACCGGTTCCCGTTTCGCGGAGTGGACATACGCATCGGTGAAGTGCAGGTGGAACCTCGTGTTTATTCCGACACCGTCCAGACGATCCAAATGCATCCATTGGCTAATAAATCCCTTATGGAAATTTTCTGCCCGGGCGTGCGACATGAGCCGCTCGGTTTGTTCCAAGAGAACAGACTTCTTGAGGAGCGATCCATTCCTTGCCAGTTCCAGTAGCTCCTGATCAGGTGGCCCGCTCCACAAAAAAGAAGACAGGCGATTTGCAAGGCTGATCCCATCCAATGTACGATTGTTTTGTTTGTCGTCGTTCGATGGGTTTACCAAATAAAGAAAACGGGGAGAAGATAAGATCATCGCAAGTGGATCCACCATCGCCTTGAGAAAATTTTTACCCGCTTTCCGCTCAGCCATGTAATAAGTGTTTAATTTCGACACGAATTCATCTGATACTTCCTGACCTCGAAACGCACTTGCCGCAAACATCCTCAGAAACGCCTCTGCAGATGCATCCAGTTTCTCGGGAGAAAGACGCGTTGAGGCGTCTTTATAAGCGTCTACCATTTTTTCGAATGGTGTTTTCTGATCATAAAAAGGCCCCTCCACTTCCAGCCATCTCACGAGAATGGTTTCATCCGGAACATCGGGCTCGATAGGGCGGTAGTGCTGATATAACTGATTGTTTGGAGGGCGACCGCGTTGGTCTTCGCCAAACCATAAACTCTTCCTCGCACTTTTGGATGATGTCGGCCGGAAGTCGTCTTCGAATTCCGGATACCACACTACTTCGTGAATCGATGGTTCCTTAATCGAGCCGTTTACGAAGAAACTACCGACCGGTTTTCCGTTCTCCGCACCCTTGCCTTTATGGGCGATGGTCATCCGGATTGATCGACGAATCTTGACTCCATCGACCACCCCTGCGGAGGCCCGCGACCGATAGTAGGCGCGAGCGTCGGGCAGAAACGCAATTCCCATACTGTTGACCAGGTTTCGGATCGGTAGCATGCGCCCTATGGGGTGATACTTCAGGTTTTCGACATAGTAGGCAGCGAGGTTTCTTCGATCCACATAGTTAGCGTGCCGTGGGTATTTTTCGGAACCCCGATTGTAACGATTCCATTCGTATTCCGTAAGGCCCACGCCTTTGTAAGACTTATCGGTATCATGTACCTCCTGAACCTTTTTGAGAATCTCGTAGATATTTTTTTCCATCTTTCCAGAATTCGCATAATCCTTACGCACCACTTTGGTTTTCGCTCTCGGTTTTAACGCCCAGTGCATCGCCGTACGAACGACCTCCTGCCCCTGTTCAAAGTAGTTCTCTAAATCCATAGAGCTGAGCGTTTGGTCCTGACCAATGGTATCGAAGCGGCCGCTTGCATCATCCGGCAGTCTTTCGGCCATGATACGAATACCGAGCAATTCTTTGACGGTGGCTTCATATTCACGACGATTGATTCGACGCAGGGCGATTTGCCCCCCGCTGTCTTTTAGCATTGTCTGGGCGGATTGTAAGGATTCGGTCAGATCGCCAACCACTTTCGCCAATTCTTCCTTGCCTGGTTGTTTTTTCTTTTTCGGGGGCATTTCACCGGAGTTGAGCTGGTCGAGAATATCCTGCCAGTTTTGGGCATCCGCAACATCGACGATGGAACGGGTAAGTCCCTCCAGATCAAGGTCTGCCTTGGCGGTATCAGTATCGTGGCAGTCGAAACAGTAGTTTTCGAAAAAAGGTTCAATGCTTTGGGGGATGGATACCTCTGGTTTTGCATCGGCTTGAAACCAACCAAAAAAGGAAAACACGGGTGTGATAAAGAATGTAAACCGATTGGAAGTAAAAATCATAGGGTAATGATTACTAAGGAGAGATTAATAAATAATATCTGAAAATACATGATTTGTGACATACTTATCTAAAGGTGTTGCGTTATTTTTTCAATTTGATCCAGCTCGTCATCGGTATCTTAATAACTCCGTAATTGAATTGATTTTAACGCTAAACCTTTTGGTTTTGAAGTAACCCGTCTTCTCGAGTGTTTATTACGACAAAGATCATTTAAAGCGTGGTACCGGCTACCTAGAGTGCCAGCTCGAAAAAGGGTTACGGGCTCGAAAAAGGAGGATCATGTCGACTCAGGGCGGGTAGCCGGTTGGCCACCACTGTTTTGTTAGCTGCATTGGTTTTGCTTCTACGCTGAAAAGTAGAACCAACCTCCAGCGACTCCGCCGACGACTCCGCCGGCAATAGCCCCGATCGCCAAGCCTGTTACTCCGAACTTCCAGAACCCGATGCCGCCGAGAACGACGGCTCCAATAAGCGCTCCACCAACTGCCCACTTGATGGTTGTTCCGGTTTCGCTCACTAAGTCTGTTCCGGCTTCTCGTCCAATATCCTTGATGAACCCCACTATCCCAGACTCTTTTTGAGACGCTCGGGAGGTTTCAGTGTCACGATGATTTTGATTTTCTGTTGTCATAAAAGTTGGCGATTTTTAATGTGATTTACTTGTTGGTGTTGAACTGATGCCCAAAAAGGCCGTGTCTGTGCGTTAAAAATAATTGGGCTATTCTTTATACAGGAATCATTTTGTTTAGGCATGTTTCAAACTTTAAACTTATAGATCTTTCGGAGTCACCACTTTCCAGTATGCATTTTCTCGAATTGAAAAGGATCCAAGTAGTTTATCTTCCATCTGTTTTCGCAAAATAACTAATTCCTCAAATTCATCCTCGGTAGGTGGCTCGGTTAGGAAAAGGGACCATTTGGGTTGGCCCCAATGTGTTTCCTTGTAGAGAGCACCTTCTTTTTCAACCAAAAGAATCCCGGATGTTTCGTGGTTCATGATTTCTCCAAAAACAATATCGATTTGTACCTCGTCTTGCCCTGTTTCAAACCAAGCACCGGAAGCAAATCCAGCCATCGCATTCAAGCAGGGATAGGACGGGTGATCAGAGCGTGAAATACCCAGCTCTTTGAAAGGCGAATCCCGTCTTGAACCTTCGAATACAGGTTTTCCGTTAATGGAGACAAGTAGGTGGTTGTCCGCATAACCCCAAAAACGATAACGTCCGGAATTCGGTGGTATAACCTGTCCATGATACCAAACCATCCACCCAAATTCCTCTGCATAAGGAACAAGACCGGCACGGGTTGGAAAGGTTTGATAGCTACCCAAAATTCCTGAATAACGGAGGGGATTACCCTGGGTTAATTCTTCAAGGCAGGAACGGTCATGAAAACCAGATTGCACAAGTGGAAGAATCTGTTTGGCGATCAGATCACTCTTTTGCTTAAGTCGCGTTGTGCTTGCCGAATCTTTAAACCCAAGAATCTTACCATGTAAAGATGCCTCATTCGGAGGGAAGGGTGGGGTAGAAAGTTCCGAAATTTCGGGATGACCCGAATGACTTTTCCAGTCAACCTGCCCGTCCCGTCCAAACTTTGCAAGATCGCCTTCGATCATCAATTGATCTTTCGAATCATCTTCTGACTTAACTGCAACCTGCCCATCCAATACAAGAACCCTGGAGCCAGCCTTACTTGCTTTTACCACAAAGCTCGTACCCAAATCAGTAATTTCTCGTTCAGGAGTTTTAACCACGAACCCAATCCCCTGTGGCGGTACCACCAACTTGATCTGTCCCTCGAGAAGGTTGACTCGCTTTGAACTATTCATCTTTAGGTTTAAAGGAGCCGTCCCCAGCACATGCACTCCTGATTCAATATAGGCTAGCTCAATAAGTCCTGAGATAATGGTAAGCTGATCACCTGGAAACAATTTATCACCCGAGGTTATCTTCCTCTCTCCGTTTATCTTAGCTTTCCCTTCTGCATGGATTACTTTTGCCAGAAATTGGGGGGATTTTTCCTCTTCAGATCCAATGGTGAAGAGAAGGGTAATCATTAGGAGTATAATGGCTGCGCTTCCCCCAAAGGCCCACTTCCAAAAGTATACATTGGGGAAAGATAGGACTTCTTTCTTGGATGTAGTATTTCGGGCTTCAATTACCCGACCTGCATCGGCCACTAAAACTGCTTGTTCAGCTATTGAACTTAATAGGTCGCGAGCATTTCTGTCACTCTTCAGCAGTTTTTCGATCTCTAACCTTTCCTGCTTTTCCAGATTTCCATCTAAATATTTCAGCAGTTTTTCGTACAGATCATCCTTATTTTGATCTTGTTTCATTGGTTACCTCCAGGCTCCATTTTTAGCTCAACGCATTTTCTTAAAGAATTCTGAATTCGTGAGAGCCGCTTATACACCGCATCGAGGGTTATGCTGATGGAGTCAGCAATCTCTCCACAGCTCAAGCCTTCGAAATAACGTAAACGGAGTATTTTTTCTGATTTTTGTGGCAATTCTTCCATGCAATCACGAAGCAGTTCGAATCGATTTCCTTTGGGATTCAAATGATCATTTTGCCAATCCTGATGTATTAAGGTGAGGATATCTTCGTCTATACCAACCGATTCCCTTCGATGCTTTCGGAACCAGTTCAAGCTATCCCTCCGAGCAGTAATGAAGGCCCAGGAAAATAAAGCGGCTTCAGCATCGAAATTCACATCCTTGGTTACTGCCTTAAGCACAGTGTTCTGAAAGATATCTTCTGCCACATGAGCATCCTTAACCACCAACCAGGCAGCTGCTGATATCCGCTCACGAGATTGCATGAGGAAGCGAAGTATTTCTTTTTCTGAAAGAGGCATTCAATTAGTTGAACACATTTGAAATTCAAAGCCTGACATTCCAACGATAAAAAAATTATTTCTTTTTCAGCAACCAGTCTTTGACCTCTTCAATATTCGCAAATTCAGGTATCCACGACAATTCAGTTGGTGAGTCGGTAGTGAATTCGCAACGCATGCGGACTGGATGGGCACCGGATTCGATGGCCGCGTATTGATTATAGATCCGGTCATCGACGAGAATGGTCTCCTTGGGGTTGAGATTGTATTTTTGATAACAGTCCCGGAGCCGGTCAACTTTGGCAGTATCATGCATGAACTCCCCATGCTGCACACATTCAATGGTGAGGAAATCAGTAACGGGTGAAAGGATATCCCGAAGGTAGGCAGTCTTTGCCCCGACATCAAAGGTCGCGGACATCGTAAACTGACGGTAGCCCAATTGATTGAGTTCCTTGAGGACTTCGATCACTTTGGGGTAGAGCGGGCGATCTCTGAAAAAGGCCTGATCCGCGCAAAAGTCGCGATCCATCTCGTTTCCCAGTTCCGGATGGGTTTTCAATTCCAGGGCACCATACTCGGGAAGGATTGGCAGAACCTCAGGAAGTTGCTCCCACCTTAAGCCTTTAAATTGATCCCGATAGTTGGGATGCCCGGTCAGGAAATGATAGTAAGCATGATTCAGATCCGCCAAGACCCCGTCCACATCCCAAAAGATGTTTTTGATCGAAGATGGATTCATTTCGTTTCCCAATTAGAGAATTCGAACTATCGCCATTTAGGGTGCTCAGGAACCTGACCGTTACCCACTTGTTTTTTCCATGACTCTAATAATTTGAGGTTATGATTGGCGACATTTTTGGAGTTGGCTTCTTTGCGATCAGCAGGGTTGGCCCAAAAGCGGCCAATTAAATCAAGAAATGTGAGCACAGTTTTAAACTCTCCTTTTACTGCAAGTTCTCCGGCCAAAATAAAGTCTGGACCAAAGGAATTTAACTGGGGCGAGCCTTGAATATCAGCTGATGCAAGCAAATGTTTTTTGGCTTCCAAAATATTTTCTTTTGAGAGAGCAATTCGACCAAGTACCTGATTAGACTTTGCGATAGCATTTCCATAATTCCAGTCATCTTGGTATTTGGATGCCAACTCTAGTAGTTCTTCGGCAAGTGATTGAGCCCTTTTGATTTTGCCTTCCCGCATTGCATTGTTTGCAGCCTCCCCGAGAGCGTAGAATCGTTCACGCTGATTTTTTGCGGCACTTAGATCTCCGCTTGCAATTCTCATGCCTCGCTCTCTTTCTTTTGGCGATACTCCCTGATGTGCTGAAGGGGTCGAGATTGTGGTAGGCATCAGATCAAAGTAGTCGAGGTTAACGCCGCCTTTTTTCTGGCTCCTGAAAAGGAGTTGGTTTTTTCCGGGTTTTAAGTCCAGATATACCTTGGCCGCCTTATGGGTGCTCCATCCGCCGGTTGTTGGGAGGAGCAGGTCGGTTTGTTTCTCCCCGTTTACGAGCAGGGCGATGCTGGCATTTCCTCCACAGGCATAGCCCATTGTCATGAGAAACTCACCCCCTTTTTTACCGCCGTCCACTTCGATGGTGACGGATGCACCCATGTTTTGCATGCCACCGACATGTTTGCCGCCGGCAGTGGCACCACCGGAGACTTTGCCTTTCTCAAATTCATACCGTTTCCCCTTGGGCTTACCTGTCTTAAAGAGTTTCATGGTATGGTTGGGACTCTGATCAATCAAGGCAACCAGACGATCAGCGATCTCCGGGTTCTGATCTATTACATTCCTGGTTTCGCCAATATCCTTAATCAGGTGGAAGAGTTGTTTTTCCTGTGGATTATCTTTGGGCATTTCTCCCCGGGGGAATGCCCAGTTTCCGTATTTGCGTCCGGCACGATATTTCCAGGGTCCGCTACGGACTCCGGAATTATTGGAGTAATAAAAGGTTGTGTAGGGAGTTTTTTCTTCAGGGCCACCCATGATCAGGTTTTCAATATTATGGCCATCCGGTTCAAGCTTCAGATCGTTTGGGAGCTTAATTCCTGAGATGGCGGAAAAGGTGGGGAGCATATCCATGGCCGTAGCCACTTCCTTGCACTCAGTCTCCGCAGGAATTTTGCCCGGCCAGCGCATCACGCAGGGTACGCGTTGGCCTCCTTCGTAGCTCGAACCTTTGCCGTCGCGAAGGGGTTTGGCGGATCCTCCATGATCCCCCTTGATCAGCCAGGGGCCGTTATCGGAGGTGAAGATAACCAGAGTGTCATCATCCACGCCATGTTCCTTGAGTGCGTCAAGGACACGGCCGGTGTTGTAGTCGATTTCCTCGATCACATCGCCATAGATCCCGCCGGCACTCTTTCCTTCGAAGTCCATGGAAACGAAAAGGGGCGTGTGGGGCATGGGGTTGGCGAGGTAGACGAAAAAGGGCTTCTTTTCATTTACGCTTTCCTTGATGAACCGGATGCTTTCGTCAGCGATTCGCCGGGTAATGGTTCGTTGATCGAGCGGAAATTCAATGCATTCCTCATCACGCATCAGGGGAACCTTGTCCTTGAGCTTGGGTTGGTGTCCGGGTTTGGCATCGGCAAAGGCTCTTTTGATTGTCTCCTGTGACATGCCTTCGAGGTAGTGGCAGTCCTTGGCATATTTCATATTCTCGGCCGGATACATATCGTTGCTGTAGGGAACCCCGTAAAAAGTATCGAATCCCTGATTGGTGGGGAGAAACTTGGGTTCGTCCCCGAGGTGCCACTTGCCGACTGCAAGGGTTTTGTACCCGGCACTTTTGAGAAGTTCGGCAATGGTGAAGTGCCTGGGTTCCAATCCATGGGATCCGCGGTTGGGGAAAAACACTCCCCGTACCCCAACCCTCATGGGGTAGCATCCGGTAAGCAGGGCGGCGCGTGACGCAGAACAGACTGCGGAGGCAACATAGAAGCTGGTAAACTTGCGGCCTTCCTTCGCCATTTGATCAACGCGTGGGGTTTTGATCTTATCCGCACCGAAGCAGCCAAGGTCGGCATAGCCCATATCGTCATTGAAGATGATTACAAAATTGGGCTTTTTCGCGTGCGAGACAAGTGCGGTGATTAAAAATAAAAGAAGGCTGTAAAGTTTCATGTGCAGGGCTGAAAGTTGTTTATTTGTTTAATTCTGCGAAAGTGAGCTTAGCGTCGCCGTTGCCATCGCGTCGACTGAATTGCTTTTTCAGTGCGGGTACATTCCGGCCTTCCGGATTGCCGATGTATTCCTTGAGGATGAGGAAACCGTCCTCGTTTTTATCCATCTTTTTGAATTGGGCGGCGGAGTAGGTCTTTTTTGGTTTGGGTGTGGATGCATGATCCGGATTATAATTGGGGTTTGGGGTCGGATAGATGGCCCCGGTTTTCGCGAGAAATTTGTCCAGTTCCTTGCTAAGTTCCACAACTTTTTTGGGGTGCTTCTTGGAGACTTCGTTTCTTTCTCCAATATCTTTCTTTAAATGGAATAACCAATGTTCGTGATCCCCGTTGGGTGCATTATGAAGCAAACGTATGAGTTTCCATTCATTATCATAAATGGCGGCACTGTTAGGAAAGGTATCGGGCACTTTGGTGGCGTGAGGAAAGTAGGTGAAGATAGGTCTATTATCCATGGGCTTACCTTCCAGAGCGGGACGGATTGAAATGCCGTCAAAGGTTTGCTCTTCATTTTTTGGGATTCCCAGCAGATCCAAGATGGTTGGGTAAAAATCGGTGGAAGTTACAAGTTCTTTCGATTTTGATTTTTTCTCAATATGCCCCGGCCAAACCGCAATACATGGAACCCGTACACCGCCATCCCAGTTGTTTCCTTTTCCTCCGCGTAATGGCCGGTTGGAGGTCGGGGTGGTGCCGTCCACCTGGCTGTACATATTCCCACCATTGTCGGAATAGAAAAAGATCAGGGTGCTTTTACTGAGTTTAAGCTCGTCTAATTGATCGAGTACCCGCCCAACGTTGTCATCAAGTGACTTGACCATGGCCGCGTAGGTTGGTGAATTTTGGGCGTCGTCGGGGTCGATTTTGTCTTTGTATGACTCGATATAGTCTGTCTTTGCATTAAATGGGCCGTGAACGGAGAATTGCCAGTAGTTTAAAAAGAACGGTTTTTTATCTGCTGCTCGTTTTTTCAGGTAGGTGTCTATTTCATCGGCCATGCGGTCTTCAATGTGTTCGCCCGGGTAAGCCTCCTTGAAATCAGGGAATTTCCACGGTGCCACATAACTGCCCGCCGGTCCGGGTCCAAACCAATTGGGAATGTCGACATCAAAGCCGTGATCCAGAGCAGTGAAGGGGCTCCTGCCCAAGTGCCATTTTCCAAAGTGAGCCGTATGATAACCGGCTTGTTTAAGGGTTTTGGCCATATTCGGATACTTTGTGTCGAGCCGGTTCACTTTTGTCACAGTAAGCAGTTTGTGGTGGGCGGGTGTCTTCAGCTTGAGACTGGGTCGTAGGATTGGTTCGCCTGCAAGGTGGCAGGTGGGTGCGGTCAATCCGGTTCGTGCCGGGTGAAGTCCGGTTAGTACGGCCGAACGAGTGGGGGAACAGAGAGGGCTGGCAGTGTATGCCCGTTCAAAAAGCATTCCCCGCTTAGCTAAGCGTTCAAGATTAGGGGTTTCATAAAGCGCGGTGTGGCCATACAGAGTTGTGTCGGCCCAACCCAAGTCGTCCGCCATGATAAAAACGACATTGGGTTTTGCGGAAAACAGAGTGCCAAGCAGGCAAAGGAAAGAGAAGGAATGGAAAAGGAGGTTTAAAGGACGAAGATTCATAAGGTTCTAATGTTATCTAACCTCATATTCTTATGGATTATGAGAACATAATCAGTTTATTTCTTCTTTTTGTTTTCTGTGGTGTGGTAAACCGAGAGCTTATCCAATATTTTCTGACTAGCTACTGCACTACTCGTTCCTTTCTTAGAAACAAAATTACCGTAGAGTTGCCGGCCCGACTTCCTGACCGGTTTGCTGAGTATACGCCACATCTTATGTAGTCGTGGGGATAGCTTTACTCATTCGCGAAGTTCTTTTGCTACTTCGGAGCCCGTTGTCTGGCTGCATTAACTTCTTGGATTGATTTGAGGATATTTTTCTTCCAAGTGCCCTGCAACTTATTGGGGTTGGCCCGATCCAGAGTTTTCAGGGCATCTTTGAATTGATCGCGTTTTGTTTGAATCCGGGCAATCCCCTGTATTGCAGAAAATTGCTCCGATCCACCGATGCGTTCGCGACCGCTGACGATAGCATCGAAGGCTTCGTAAGCGCGGGCGTCGTCTCCAAGGTTGCATTCCCGGTTCTGGGCAAGCATCAATAACGTCGCGTCACGGTCTTTCCGGTCGCTGGTCCATGGCAGAGCCTTGCTTAGGTCAGTCTCGGCTTTGGCTCCGTCTTTGGTGACGTAGTAGGCTCGGCCCCGGTTGCGGTATCCGTCGCCGCGTTTCCAGAAAGGCCATTGGGTAATATCTTCATTAGCGAATTGGGAAATCACTTCGGGAGCTTTTCCCTGAATGAGGAGGTGTTGCATTTGCGCGGTCTTTTTCACCGATTCGAGAGGGATCTGTTCGACGATCGGTCCCGCCTCTTTTCTACTAAGGAAAGCAGCCTGCTCGAGAGCGGCTGATTTTTGGAAGTCGTTGATTTTTTCGATTTCCGCCAGGGCAAGAAACGCATCCGCCTTGCGCTCCCGGACGGCGCTACGATAGCCAATCGCAAAGTCAGTAACCTCCGGATTGGATTCGAACGTGTGGGATTTCCCGGCGTAAAATTGAGCAAACTTCATCGGTACGTGAAACTTTTTGGTTCCGGTCGGTGACAGGGCGCTGAGCTCTTGGCCATCTTCGCGGATTCGTTGGCGGCAGATATTGATATGCCAAGGGAGACTCTGGGTTGGTTTGCGGCCGATGACTTGATGGTAGGGATCATTTTCATCCTGGGTCACGGGAATGCGAATCTCCACCGTCCAGTGATCGTTCTCAACCCTCGTCGCGACTTCGGCTTTGGAACTCCACCGGAGGCTTTTACTGCCTTCCCGATCAAGATCGACGATCTTTCCATCCGGACTGATCGCGATCTGGTAGTAAGAATGCGTCTCGGTGGCGATTTCGATCTCGATGGCATCGCCACGCCAAAGGGCCATATCGTCGTCGCGAGTAGCGGCGTTGACAGGCTTTTCTCCAAGCAGTTCATCACAGCGAATCGCGAAGTAGACACTGTTGTCCAGCCACCCGGATTTGAACGTCGTTCCAAAGGTAGGGATGTGACCGGTTTGCAGTTCAACTAGTTTGCCCTGAGAAGCTACGGGACATTTCTGCCAGTAGACATCCTCGAGTTTTCCGTCGATCAAAATGCCAGTTGCGTCGCCGAGCAAACGTACCTTGGGGACTGGCCCCCTTTTTTGGCCGAGCTGTTTTGTTTTCATTCGTAGTCCTTTCAGAAAATCGTCAATGAGATTGAGACGCTTCCCATACGAGCTTTCAGGCTCCGCTTTTGATTGGGCCTGGGCGAAGAGCTCAAGTGCCTTGTCGGCAATGGCTTTGTCCTTCTCCATCGCCTTCCAGTTTTCCTCGCAGTAGGTAAAAAAAGCATGCATTTGCTTCTCGGCAGGGCCGTAGAATAGCCGGCAGTACTCGCGAAACATAGCATCGCCATTCGCTTCCTTTCCACCCCAATACATTCGGGCCGTGAAGTAGACCATAAAGTGGTTGAACCCGATGCCGGTCGTATCGAAATCGCCGCCTGCCGACAGCCAGATATCTTCGCCCATTGAGATCCCCTTAGTCGCATTGACTGTCTCAGTGAGTGCTTTAGGAGCAAAGCTGGGCAGATACCAACCGCGACCGGTAAATGGAAAGTTTTCGAAAAAGATAATTGGATTGTCAGTCTTTTTGCTCCACGCCGCACGAAGGTTTTTCGGAGCCACTTCGCCTTCGCCTTTGTAACCAGCCTTGTTGATCGGGCGTCGGCCACCGACGATGCAAACGAGGACGTTCGGCTCCAGCTTTTTGATATTCTCCGGAGGTAAAGTGTAGACCCCATAGCCTCCGTTGAGGACCTTCGCTTCCGGGTGGGTCTTGGCGATCTCCTTTGCCACGCGATTAGTGAAATCCCAGATGTGATTACTCAGTTTGCCCCGTTCGTGTCGATCCGGCGAATCCTTGCCCCGGCATTTTTCACATTGGCAAATCGCAGTGTAGCCATCGGGCGGCATCAGCGAAACACATTTAAAATGGTAGTTATCCACCAGAGCTCGGACATAAAACAAAGTTTCCTTGAAAAGTCCCTCGTCTGAATAGCAGAGCTGGATTTTGGAGCTCCCAGGTTTGAAATCGCGCTTGCCGCCGTACAGAGCAAACCATTCGGGATGCTCCGCAAAGACCTTTTCGTTATTTGTCATCCCTGACATTCCATGAGCGATATTGAGACGTTCGTCATTGCGGGTTCCCAGACGCATCGCCCACATCGAAGTATGGTAACCTGCCGTGCTAAAGCGGAAATTAAATTGCCGTAGCGGAAAATCGGGCGTCACGGTTTCGTCGATTTGAGGAAGGGGAATTGATTTCATCTTTGGCATGACTTCTCCCAAGTCACCGGGCAAATACCATCGGGCACCGAGTTTGCGGAGGTAGCCGCATACCGCGTTGAAACTGCCGCGTTCGTCGAGTCCCCAGATTTCGAGAGTCTCTTTTTTATCCGTCACTGCACCGTCGGGTTTCCCAGTCTCGCCGGGCAATCGCAACCGGTTTTTGTAGAGATTTCTAGACGGCATGCCGAAAGGAGCTCCGACTATTTTCTCCCATTCCGCCTGGGCTCTCGGCTTATCCCCGTTATTACGGGCAAAAGGATGCACCGGCTCGAAATCACTGTCGTCCCCGATCAGTGCGAGCCAATTATCGCCGGAAACGATGCGGTAAGCGCCGTGTTTGAGACCCTCCGAAGTAACGCCGAGTTTTGCCGCGTGCGGGCTTTCGCCTACGTAGATCTGAACTGGAACATCGGCGGATGGCTTCGTTTTAATGGGCAGCCTTTCGCCTGAGATCTTCGCAACATAGGTCTGGAGATCAGCCGCTGCCAGCCTTGTCGAGCGTGCCGGAGATTCTGCGATGATGATCTCAGCGCGCGATTCGCCGTTTTCGACAAGGAAGGAGTCGGCCCCAGCGAACGCCGGGAAAAGTAGGGTCAGTAAAAGAAGAAGTTTCATATAGTCTGTGTTCGTCATGGTTTGGTCCTAGTTAAATGCTTATTGAAGAACAACTCTTACTCTGCTCCAAAGAACGGAAACAACTTCGTACGTAATTCTGTCGGCTTGGGTTGGCGGCCGTACTGGCTGAGTTCGAAGGTCTCGGCAAATTGGACGGTACGGCCTTTTTCTTCGCCGTAAAGTTCCACCAATAGGTCCCGATATTTGTAGGCTTCTTTACGTTGGCGACCGGACCAACGGATCTTTAACCAGAAGCGCCGCGCTTTCTCGTCGCCGGCGGGAGGAGCCACACTAGTTCCGCCGCGCCGTTCGTAAACCTGCGATTCAATCTCGTGCAGACCATCAAGCTTCTGGTTGAACACCTCATCGAGCGCCACGGCGATATCGGGCTCAAATGGACGCGGAGTGGTGAAGTTGTCGCTGCTGAAAAGAAACACCGGCATGCTTTCCAGTGCGGGCACATCGGGACAAAACCGGCTCGCGGTGACCAGGAATGAGCAATCCTGGATCAGCTGCGCCACGGCACGATGATCAGGGTGATAATCTGATGCCCGGTGACCGATCACGATATCGGCTCGCCATTCGCGGATCACCCGGACAAAAAGCTTGCGCGTTTCCAGATCGGGCATCAGCTCGCCATCGGGTATATCAAGCACCCTGGCGCTGACTCCAAGTTTGCGCGCACAGGCTTCCACCTCCGCTTTTCGCCGTGCGGCGACTTCTTCGCGGGTCCCTTTGCGATCACTCACGTCGCCGTTGGTCGCCGAGACTAACTGCACGTGATGGCCAAGTTTCGCCCATTTCACCGCTGTGCCACCGGCCTTGTATTCCGCGTCGTCGGGGTGGCCTCCGATGACAATGATCCGCAGTTTGTCGTCGTCCTCCTCGGCGTGGAGGTGCACGAATGGTAACAGGAACAGGACTGTGAGATTCAGAAGGATGTATTTCATTTTGTGGAATATTGGAGCCATGGTTTGATGTTATTCGAATTTTGATCGAAGTCCTGTGCTGTCGAAGTTCATGGTTTCATGGAAATGAGTCACTTCATTATTTCAACCATTGTCTATTCGACTACCAGCTTCGCGAAGCGTTCGGGCACATGATAGCTGGGCTTGCCGGTATGGGGGAAAGACCAGGAGGTTTTGCCTGACGGGCGGACACGGGAGCGGCCTACGTTCATATACCAGGGGCTGTCCATGCCGGGCTTGGCACCGACTACATGGTGATTCGGATCGGCGGCTCCTTCTTCGGCATCGACGACGGGGATGCGAACGACGACGCTCCAGAAATCGTCGCCGCGCTCAGTCTTCACCGTGGCGTTCGATTTCCAGCGCTGATTCAGGCGGCCGTGGCGATCGGCGTCGAAGATTTCCCCGTCCGGATTGACTTCGATCTGGTAATACGCGTGGCCCTGGGTTTCGAGCTGGATCGCGACGCTGTCCCCGGTCCACACGTCGTCAGTCACGAACAGGTTCTCCATGTCAGGCTCGTCGCATTTGATCTCGAAAATGACCGTGCCCTCATCGTCCCAACGAACCTTGAAACGCGTCTTGGTTCCCACAGCTTTGCCGGTCTCAATGTCGACCAGCGCGTAATTACGCACGAACTTCGTCCAGTCGGTCGGGCGACCGGTAACCGTCGGTGCGTCTTTCCGGGGATCTCCCATTTCGGCCAGCCTCACAACGGTCCGCCGTAGATCGTCCGGTTCGGGCAGCTCATCTAACATCATCACGATACGTTGGCGGTAGACCGAATCACCCGCGGTATCGCGGGCTTTGGCGAGCATTTCGAGAAACTTCAGCCGGTCTTCGAGGGAGACGTTGGTCGCGCTCGTCGCCTTCACACCGGCGAGAATCGGAGCCTCCGTGTAGGCGCGTTCAGCGAATTCGATCGCGGCCTTCATTTGGGTTGCGACGGGGCCGAAGAATTTGTTGTAGTAATCATCGAGCAGGGCGTCGACGTCCTGATCTGCATCCCAGTAGAGGCGGGAGAGTACGTAGAGGTTCATGTGATTGAGAGCGGTGTGATACCATTTCGAGCGCCGCACGCTGACTTCGTTGCAGTCGCCGAGCGACACGCCTTTGAGGGCTCGCATCTCGCGGGCCATGGCGTGAGTCTGGAAAACGGGAAAAGGTTCTGGCTCGCCGTCTGGGACCCAGAGGCTGTATCGGTTGTTCTCCACGCGCAGCAGGCGCCCGGGGTGGAGTTTTTCGCGCCATGCGTTTACCTGAGCGGTGAAGGATTCCCAATGCTCGTCGTTCATGAACCGTGGGCGGCCGCGATTGGAAAGGAAGACGCCGACGTTGGGTGTGAATTTCTCGACGTTTTCCGGCGGCTCGACGTAGCTGGTGTAGGCCCCGCCCGAGACCAGCCGGTCGGGATGCGTTTTGTAGAGCGCACGACCAACGCGATCGATGAAGCTCCAGACGAGGTCGGAAGGTGACTGTCCCGTGCACTTGTCGCATTGGCAGCTTTTGAAACCGTCGGTCGGCCAGAGCGAAACATGCGGTTCGTCGTAATGATCGAAAAGGAACTGCGCGAATTTGATCGTCTCTTGCTCGAGCCCTTCGGAGGTGTAGCAGGCGGTGCCGTAACCTTTATGCGATGTGTCGCGTTTGTCGCCGATCAGTGCGTAAAAATCGGGGTGAGCCTCTTTCAAGGCGTCCCTGCGGTGCACGATAGCATGACCGTGGGCATAGTTGAGGTTACCGAGCACGTGGTAGTTGGAATTGAGGCCGATTCGGCGGCCCCAAATGACATCGTGCCACGAAAAGGCTGCGTAGTTATACCAGTTGGCAAAGCGTAGCGGATAGTCAGGCCGAATCGTTGTACCGCGCTCGAGCTTGTCGATGCTTACCGTGTCCATCCGCGGCACGACCTCACCCACTTCGCCCGGCATAAACCAGCGCACGCCCAGAGATCGGAGCAAATTGTAAACGGCGTTGAGGGAACCGCCTTCGTCCTGCATCCAGAATCCACCTCCAGTCTGCGTGTGGTCGCTCTTTTGCCACAGCTCACTGTTGTCCTCGCCATAAACTTCGAACATGACTTGGAGTTGATCTCTCTTGTTCCAAGTGGATTTGTATAAGGTACGGTAAGGAAAACCCCAGGCAGTGTCGGTGTGTTCGGCTGTGATTTTGTCCCACTTGGCCCTAGCACTGGCTTCTAGTTCTTTGTTGTGTTTGGTTGGATAGGGATTCGGCGGCGTGTAATCGAAGTCATGCCCGATCAACGTCAGCCAGTTTTCGCCTGAGGCGATCCGGTAGGCACCGTACTTGAGTCCTTCGGCATTGACGCCCAGTTTGTCGCTGTGTTCGCTGCGGCCCACATAGATTTGAACCGGAGTCCCGTCGGTAGGCTCATGAACAATGGGCAAGCGCGCTTTAGTGATCTTGTGCAGATAACGCTGCAATTCAAAGGCGGCCAGGTTCACCATCCGTGGTGGCTTTTCGGCGATGATGATTTCGGCGCGAGGCTGGCTGTCTTCGATCAAAGTCAGCGGATCGGCAAAGACCAAGGTCCCCGTGAAAGACAGCATCACGGCAGCAATGGCGAGCGAATGGAAAAGGGTGAAACGATTCATCGTGGGTAAGCTCGTGTTTGATTGATTAAAGATGTCTCTTTTTTATCCGTCCAAGGATATTTCAGGTTAGTATTAAATATAACAACCCGGGATTTTTGATACAAAAAAATTACTTTAGATAGATCCGATTATTTTTCTTTTTGCTTTCGGAAGCGTGGTAGATCGAGAGTTTTTCCAAAAACTGCTGACTTACGACTGCATCATTTGTTCCTTTCCCCGGAACGAAATCAGCGTATTAGACAGGGGATTTCGGTTCCGCGTGCCTTGATCAACGAAGGCGGCTTATATCAGGGTTCGATGCTTGTTAAATTCTTGAGCAAGGGGAGCTTATTCAACAAATTGTCGCAATATGTCCATTGGTCGAGTGTCTCCTTCCACTCTGGCGGAATTGCCTCAACCCCCTTATAGGCTCCAAGTACCATGCCAATCGCGATACTGCGGGATGCATTGTCTCCCCCTACCATGGCATTGCCCTGCATAGCCTTTTTTAGTCCATCTTCCTGCTCGGCATATTTTAAGATAAAGTAAACGGCACCCGGCAGAGTTCCCTCTGTTGGGCTTGCTTTTCCCACCTTGATTGGTTCCGAGCGGCCGACATCCCAGAGTCTGGCCATACTGGTAAGTGCGAGATCGTCGCTAAACGCTTCATTAAAAAGGGCGGAATTTGGATCCGCTTCTTCTTCAACCTTGGCGATTGCCTGTAGTGCTTTGTCCTTAAAAAAGCCACCCATCTGCTCGGCAACCTCCTCAATCGCTTCCCGTGGCGCCATGCCATGGATCACACGGTGCGTCACGCGGGCAAAAAATTCTCCGCCACCAAGGGCATGAGCGTCTTTGTGTGTAAACATTGACTTTCTGGCAACATCGACAAGTTCTTCTTCCGATTCATAATAGGCATGGGCTGCGACGTGGCGAATGGCCATGGCATTGGATATGCCGCCCAAGTGTTCAGTTGGAACGCCTTGCTTGACTTGGGCATAGGTTTCTTGCGTCATGGTACAGATCCATGAACCCCAACTGTGTTCCAGTCGTTTCATCCAGTGGGGAATCAACGCGGCAACACAGAACGGTCTGGGTGGATCAGCTATTTCAGCCAAATGCTCTAAGACCAAAATATTATAATCGCCGTAGTCGGTTGTGCCGCCGGCTTTTTTACCGGGATGATAGTTTCTCTCGCCCCATCCAATGCCATGAGTTTGACCGCCCATCCTTTCACCGGGAGACATAAATTTCCCAATCGGTTTTTTCCCATAGGCCTCATAAATCTTTTGGGCGTCGTATTCGTAATGACTTCCCAAACAAAGCGCATCCCCGACGACCGCACCAAAAAATGCCCCTTTTATGGCATCACTCTTTTTGATGTTACTCATTATATTTATCTTATGAACGGAAGGTGTAGAAAAATTTGTTTAGATGGGAACGGTTTACTAACCATGCCCTATAAACCTTCGGACATCAATACTCTCATTCACCTCGTTTTTATCCTATTTCTTCTTTTTGTTTTCATTGGCGTGATAAGCCGCTCGCTGGTCCAATACTTTCTGACTGGCTTCTGCATCACTGGTTCCTTCTCCTGGCACGAAATCACCATATGGACGGGGTCCCAGTTCCTTTACTGTTCTGGTAAGTATCGCTTTCATTTTTTTAAGTTGTCCGGCATAACTCGAATCGTCAGCTACATTTTTTTGTGAGTTCGGATCTTTGGATAAGTCATACAGTTGATCAGCAGAAAAAATATCCGGATGGAAATACCTGGCTCTGGAAATTCCGCTGCTTAAGCCAAGTAGAGTTTTATAGGCACGATCCGCCCGTTTACTTTGTGCCTCAGAAATCTGTTCATCTGTGTAGCGAATACTTATGTATTCAAAGGCTTCCGTCTTGATCGCCCGGGCCGCACCTTGTTCGGCATAGATGAATTCGCGGACGGAAATGGAAGGATCTTCAAACATTGGGACCAAGCTTTTGCCATCGATATGATAGCCTTTTGGTATCTTTGCCTTGGCCAATTCGTACCAAGTGGGGACAAAATCGGTGTTTTGTAAAAGTCCACGGCTGACCGAGCTGGGCTTGATCACTTTTGGCCAGCGGATCAGGCAGGGGATTTCGGTTCCCCGAGTCTTGATCAATGACCCTTTTTTCTCCGACCCATGATCCGATACGAAGACCACGATGGTGTTGTCGGCAATGCCGAGCTTATCGAGTTTATCGAGAATGAGTCCGAGGCTGTCGTCCATCCAGAGGTAGCCGACCTCCGCTTCGGTTAAACCGGCTTTTTGAATGCGCTCCCAGACTGACTTGCGGTCGATCAGGTTGAGGGGTTTTTTCAGGAAGCCTTCTCCAGTTGCCAGTTCTTTTTCCATCATTGACTTGAACCATTCCCCATTAGGGCCGTGAAGAAGAGTAGAGCAGCAGTGCAAATAGAAAGGCTGATCCTTGTGCTCCTCGATAAACTCCAGGGCGGCCTTTGCAGTCCAGTCCGGATTATGTCCCTTAAAGGGGTGCTTGAGGTTTCCCCAGTAAATGTTTTTTGCCCAGGTGAAACCGTTCTTTTTGATTAATTCCCGCTGAAGTTTTTCGAGTTTGAATTTCCTTTTATTCAACTGATCGGAGTATGTAGCATTTTTAGGAACATCGAGATCACCAAACAGGGACCCTTCTTTTGAATGATCCGTATCGTGGACATGATATTTACCAACAAAGCCGGTGGCGTATCCGGCATCAGCGAGAACCCGCCCGACATTCATTCGGTCAGATTCCAATCCAACATTGAAGGCTGGGAGTGCCTGGGTGCCTTCCGGGCATTTCTCGAGAAAGGTGTTGGAATGAGATGAGCTTGCGTAGCGACCGGTAAGAAAAGTGTATCGCGAAGGCGTGCAGACCGTACTGGTCACATGAGCATTATGACAGATCATTCCTTCCTTGGCCAACCGGTTGAGGTTGGGGGTTAGAACTTTCCCTCCGTATGGACTGGTCTCGGGCTTATCGTAATCGTCCACCAGAAAGACGATGATGTTGGGCTTTAAGGGTTGACCATTGAGATTGATTACAAATGAAAAGATCGAAAAAAACTTAATTATGTTTATGGAAAATAGTCGAGGAAAGCACATATATTGATTCAGAGTATACTCTGTACGTAATGTTGAGATTAATCTAGATTGGAATTGGAAATCGTTTTCACCTTTAGCTGTGTTATTTCATAAATTTAAATAAGAATCCTTTGACTATTGGATTGGATGAGTTGTAAAAGGAATCGGTAAAAAATGATGATTCTACAAATGAAATAAAGGCATATATTTTTTTAATCTTTGGTTATTTTTGGACTGATTCTCAAATAACCATTATATATTTTTGTTGATATACACGATATTTTATGAATTATTTTCATTTAGTAATGAGAAATATTCTAAACAGAGTGTAATTTATGGCATTAAGAC
>JAOFOL010000101.1 GCA_028042835.1 Opitutales bacterium
ATTTCAGATGTTAAAAGTGAAGATTCCTGGGTCAAAGATTTTAGGCTAAAAGCTCTCAAGACTTTTGAAAAAAAACCTATGCCCACCCATTGGGCGACCAAAGATCTTGAAAATATAAATTTTGATATCATTCGTTATTATCTATCAAAAGGTCAAATGCCTAGCCGCACATGGGAAGAAGTTCCTGATGATATAAAGAAGACCTTTGAAAGATTAGGTATCCCTGAACAAGAGAGAAAATTTCTTGCTGGAGTAGAAGCTCAATTTGATAGCGAAGCCGCTTATTCAAGGATGAAAGACGATCTATCTGATAAGGGCGTTATTTTTGTTGGGTCAACGGAAGGACTTAAAGAGTATCCTGAAATATTCAAGAAATGGTTCGGTAAAGTCATACCTACATCTGATAATAAATTCTCAGCACTGAATAGTGCTGTATTTAGTGGTGGTAGCTTTATATACATTCCACCAGGGGTTAAACTTGAACAGCCACTTCAAGCATACTTTCGAATAAATGCAGAAAATTTCGGACAATTTGAGCGAACATTGATTATTGCCGATGAAGGCTCGGAAATAACTTATATGGAAGGTTGTACAGCACCGAAATTTGAAACTTCAACCTTGCATAGTGCAGTGGTTGAACTCGTGGCAATGAAGGGCGCTAAAATTCAATATGTAACTGTTCAAAATTGGTCTAACAATGTTTTCAATCTTGTAACTAAACGTGCCATGGCTCATGAAGAATCTGAGGTCAGGTGGATAGATTGCAATATTGGTTCCAGATTAACCATGAAATACCCTGGAGTGGTACTGCGCGGCCGAAAAGCACGGGGAGAAGTACTCTCCATTGCACTTGCAAATGATGGGCAGCATCAAGACACAGGTGCAAAAATGGTACATGCAGCCGATGAAACTACCAGTAATGTAATTTCAAAATCAGTCTCAATTGGAGAAGGTCGTTCAACATACCGTGGTTTAGTACAAATGCCAGGTCATTTAAAGCATTGTAAGAACAACACTGAATGCGATGCTTTGCTTATTAGTTCTGACAGTCAAACTGACACTTATCCTGCAATTACAGTGCAAGGCGACGATCATACAGTTCAACACGAAGCAAGTGTATCCAAGGTCAGTGCTGAGCAAATATTTTATATGCAACAGAGAGGCTTGAGCGAAGCGGATGCAATGAGCCTATGCGTAAACGGATTTGTAAATGACTTGATCAGGGAGTTCCCTATGGAATACAGCGTCGAACTTAAAAGACTCATAGACTTAGAAATGGAAGGTTCAGTAGGATAATGATATCTGAGAAACTAAATTCTGAAATTGATTCTAACATCAATCTTTCATCCAAAGAATTCTTTGAAAAATTTTCTTCCAAACATTCATGGGAACCCGGTTGGCTTGCCGATAGTCGTAAAGATTCATGGGAAAGACTGCAGTCTGCAAATCAAGTCTCCGTCAAAGATGAAAGGTGGCGTTTTTCCCCAAAGTCGAGGTTTGGCTACACTAATTTCAATCAAATCGCAGAAGCACAACATTCTATTAAATTTAATGGGGTTACGGAAGAAAGCGGTATAACAGTTGATTCAATTGATAACATTTTACTGGAGCAACCTGATGTATTAACAGATTTTGTAAATTCCAGTGGACCAAATTTAGGTGCAACGGAAAGCTTTCAATTAATCAATTCATATTTCAATAATGGGTTATTTATCAAGGTAGATAAAAATCAAAGTCAGGCGTTAAATTTAACTGTTGATCATTATTGCCCTTCTTTAAACCAAGCCACTTTTCACAGAAACTTTATCATTCTTGGTGATTTTACTGAACTCACCATAATCGAAAACTTTACATCAAAAGATGCTCAATCAAGTGGTGCACTCTCTAACTTAACTAATTTCATTCTAGGAAAAGGGGCTAAACTTAACCGAGTTCTCATACAAAATTTTGGTAACGGTTCGAGCTTTCATAATCTCGAAAACTTTATTCTCAATGGCGACTCATCTGTGGTCAATGTGGAGTGTTATCTAGGAGGATCACAATCTCGCATTGAAACAAAAGGTAACCTTACTGGCAAAGGGGCTAATTTTGAAAACTATTCTTTTGTATCAGGAAAAAATGAACAACTTTTTGACCAGCGTACCGAACAACATCATATCGCCCCACACTGCTCTAGTAATTTATTGAGCAAAAATGTATTACAAGAAGAGGCTAAATCGATCTTCGCAGGTCTAATAAGAGTTGATAAAGAAGCACAGCAGACTAACGCTCTTCAGACGAACCGTAATCTGGTTCTCACTAAAGAGGCTGAAGCTGACTCCCTCCCTGGTTTAGAAATACTCGCAAATGATGTAAAATGTACACATGGAGCTACCACTAGCCGGCTTGACCAAGAAGAACTCTTTTATTTACTGAGCAGAGGGATCGATAAAAAAACTGCTGAATCACTTATTTCCTTGGGATTTTTAGAAGAAATCATTAATAAAATTCCAAAAGAAGAAACCTCCTTAAAAGTTAGGGATATTGTTTCTTCACACTTTAAAAAATCATAAGATCATGTCGAATTCACAAGAAGAAGTAATCCTTACCAGAGATGTGATCGCCACACTCATTCCACA
>JAOFOL010000099.1 GCA_028042835.1 Opitutales bacterium
AACAAATAGTTGGAATAGCCAAGGAGTACGAAATCGTATATTTGACCAGTTTGTAGGTCCGGTTCCCATACTTGTGAGTATGATTCCTCCTTTCGCCATACGGGCTAAAAGGAATAAAACTAATAATATACAGACATTTTCAATCCACCCAACCATGTCGTGAAGAGTAGGGAATACCCAATTATTTATTTCATAGATTGGAGTATCTAATATTTTACCCGCTCCATTAATCTTAATCATTGAAAGAGAAAAGGCTCGGACTAGGTTAAGTAACAGTGCAACGAGAGCACCTACAAATACAAATACAATGCGATTGATAAACCCAAACCCGTAGTATGCTCCAAGAAAGAGAGTGATAACGATCGAGGCTTGAAGCCCTTGAATTCCACTGCAGGCTTGATCAATGCCGATCTGACCGAATTCACCCACATCTATGATGGTACCATCCAGTTTGGCTTCGTGACCAATGAGTAAGACGATATCAACAATAATTGAAGATACTCGCCCTTGAAGCCATTGGGTAAATTGGAGGTCAGTGGCTAATGGCCATGGTATAGAGACGAGAAAGAAACATAGTGGAAAAAGAAGTGTTCTGATTTTTTTCCAACCGCCTTGATCATATCCCCATGATATAATTAATACTGTGATGGATGCAAAGATTGCAAAGTTAATCATTCTCCAGTCGGAGTTTGCACCTCTTATAATCCACAATGGTAATAAGGAGAGTAGGGATGGTAACCCTATGATAAAATAGGCTTTGCCTTGAAGGAATAGGGGTTTTGTGGATTGATTCTCTATGCTAAGGAGCTGAAAAGGGGGGGGATTTGACCAAGAGATATAGGGACAAAAAGGGGATGATGTAACCGTGAGAATATTGCGGGTTGGTATCCCAGGTGATGGATAGTTGCCAAATAATTAGCGTCCATGGACTGAGGAAAGCCAATAGGTTTATAATATGTTTACAGTTTTGAAGAACCACGGTTGGTAACTATTAACCTAATTTAATATTGAAAATTTGCTCCAAACTCTCTTTTTCAGCTTGGTTGAGTTCATTTACTTGAACTTTTTGCTGGAGAATAAGAAATTTTTCGGTGTCTCCATTAAGTTTAAAGACTTGAGAAGCGATTAGTTTCCACGGGGATCGGGCATTTTCCCACTTTCTCCAATCATTAACTTTTCCCAACGCGACTAGTGCTTCGCTCGGTGAGTTACTTTTTAAATAAGCAAGGGCCAAGGTTATCTGGGTTTCCATGGAGGAGGCAAATGTATCCAAAGACTTTGCTTGGTTGGTAAGTTCGATTAATCTTTGAGAAGGAAAACGAAGAGTGGGATCTAGTAAATTAAAGTATAAATTACTTCGCTTGATTTTGGGTGCATTGGGGCTTGTCTGAAGAAGAATATCTGACCATTCAATAAGTTGAGCGATATTAACGGATGCTCCTTGATATTGGAGGAGTTTTGAGACGGCAAATCTTTGGTGTATGGGTTCTTTGATTAGCATCTCAAGTAAATGGCATAGGCTTTGAATGTCTTTTACCTGCTCTAAATAAGTGCAAATTGCACGGGCTTCTCTTGGGTCATTACCAAGAAGAGGAATGATTCGATCAAGAGATTTTTGAGATTCCAAGAAATTCTGCTCGAGCGAGTAGACTCTTGCCTCTACGACGAATTTCCACCGCGAAGGAATTATAGACGCACGGTTTAATTCAGTGCGAATTTTTTCCAAATCACCAACATGGGAAAGAGCAGCCATACGTATCTTAAAAAATGACTCTTCTGATTTGGCTTTGGATACTGGAATATAATCAATGATTTCTTCGTAGGCCTGAACACGCATGAGCCAACTGCTAAAGACGAGTAACTCTTTTGAGTCATCAAGATTAAATATTTCTGAACATTTTTGAATGAGGCTTTTACGTTCAAGTGGAGACTGTTCAACTGCATAACGCATGGCATAGATTCGTAAGAAATCAATTGCCTTTGCCTTCGGGTTGACGGAAAGAAGTTCAATGCAGTGATCTAAACTTTTAGGAGCAAGAGGCTGAAGGAAATTTAGCAAAGTCATATGTCTGATAGCTTCCAGTCCAATTTCGCTCCTTTGGCTAGACAATGGAGCTAATGCCTGCCCAAGCCGCATAAGTCGTGATTTGTCTTGAAGATGAACAGTTAGTCGAGTGAGTAAAAAAACTGCTTCTGCGTTATCAGACTCTTTTGACAATATACGTTCTACTACTTGAAGAGATTGTTTATGGTTCCCTGTTTCTGCAAGAATCTCTGCCCCGAGTAACAGATTTTGAGAATTCTCGTTCCACAAATCAACTTGGGCTAAATACTGATATTGTTTAAGAGCTATACTTCCAATTCTAACTTTTCTCGACACTTCTATTTTTTCATTGCGAAGGGAGTGGAGGGATTTGGATAGAATACGATTTCCTAATGATAATCCTTTTTCGGATGAGTCGAATAATTCAGACCATAAAGATAATGCTTTAGCAGGTTGGTTAAGGTAGAGTAAATCCAAGTAATTATAGTATGCTTCAGAATCATTTGGATTGAGTAGATAGGCAACACGAGCTTTTCTTACACCTTCTTTGATAAGATTTCCAGAGTTTCCAATTTTTGGATCCAAATATACTTGGCTTTGGAAAAGTAATTTAGCGGCTTTCCACTTCTTTATATAGGGCACATAGTAATCAAAACTAAAAAAACTAATCCCAAAAAAGATA
>JAOFOL010000102.1 GCA_028042835.1 Opitutales bacterium
CCTACTCGTTCAAAAGAAATTTTAGATGCAGTAGGCATTGATGCTGATCGTAGAACACAGGAATTAACTGAACAGGAGTTAAGCTTAATCAGCAACTACATCATCGATAATAAGATTATGGTTGAAGGTGACCTTAGAAGAGCCGTTACTAACAATCTTAAACGCCTTCAAAGTATTCGTTGTTATCGTGGTCTCCGTCATCAACGCGGATTACCAGTTCGAGGACAAAGAACAATTACAAATGCACGTACTCGAAAGGGTGGAAGAAAAACGGTTGGTGTTGTTAGAAAAAGCTAGACTATTACTATGAGTGAAGAAAATTCCAAAGAAGAGGAAGAAAAAGTTGTTGAGACAAAACCAGCACCCGAAAAAGTTGCTGTAGAGTCAAAGGAAACTAATTCCGAAGAAGCGACGAAAGTTTCAAGCGAAAAGACGTCTGAAAAGAAGGAAGAGACGGCAGCAGACCTACTTGGTGCAAATATAGAGCAGGTTAAAATTAGAAAAGTCAAGGGCAGTAAAAATATAACTTCAGGTATTTGTTTTATTGTAGCTACATTTAACAATACAAAAGTTTCTTTCACAGATATGAAAGGCAATGTCATTTCTTGGTCAAGCTCAGGAAAGTGTAACTTTCGAGGCTCAAGAAAATCTACTGCATATGCGGCACAAGTGGTCACTCAAGATGCAGGTAAAGTTGCTATGTCCCATGGCATGAAGGAAGTTGTAGTTAAGGTTAAGGGTCCCGGAATGGGAAGAGATTCTGCAATTCGTGCATTACAAAGCCTAGGATTTTCTGTTTCCACCATTATCGATGTGACTCCGGTTCCGCACAATGGATGTCGCCCACCGAAACGAAGAAGAGTTTAATTTTCCTTAGCAAATAACTTTACATTTATAAATTATGTCTAGATACACAGGACCAACCACTCGAATAAATCGTCGCTTCGGCATGGCGATCTTCCCTGCCAATAAGGCATTCGAAAGAAGAGCATATCCTCCAGGCCAACACGGCCCAAATTTCCGACGAAAGGTCAGTGATTATGGTGCAGGTTTACTTGAGAAGCAAAAATTAAGGATGCTTTACTGTTTGACAGAAAAGCAGTTTCGTAACCTCTTCGAAAAATCAAAGAGAAAACAAGGGGTTACTGGTGAAGTATTCCTTACATATTTAGAAACAAGATTAGACAACGTAGTCTATCGCCTTGGATTTGCAAAAACTCGTAAAGCTGCCCGTCAATATGTTAACCACGGTCACATTTTGGTTAATGGAAAAAAGGTAGATATTCCTAGTTTCTCAGTTTCTGTAGGTGACGAAATCGGTGTTCGTGAGAAAACTTCCTCACGCCAGCTTGCAACGAGAAATCTTGAAGGTGCACAATATCACCCTTCCCCCCCATGGGTAGATGTAAATGCTGACTCTCTTCAAGGTACAGTTACTCGTTTTCCCCAAGCTGACGAATTGGAACAAAGCATCAATGTGCAACTCGTGGTTGAATTTTACAGCCGCTAAACTTTTATTACCCAAATCATAAAATATTATGGCAACTAGATTAGGAAAGTTCGAACTACCAAACCGATTGGTCAAAGAAGAGGATACCTCAACAGACACCTATGCAAAGTTTATCGCTGACCCTTTTGAATCGGGTTACGGGCACACAATTGGCAATGCCTTTCGTCGCGTGCTACTTAGTTCAATCGAAGGCGCAGCTATCTCATCATTGAAATTTGATGGGGTACAACATGAGTTTCAAAGCATCGATGGAGTTGTAGAGGATGTTACAGACATTGTTTTAAACCTTAAGAAAGTTTTAGTAATTAGCCATAAGGCTGAGCCTGTTACCCTCACGATTGATGTTGAGAAAGAGGGTGAGATTACTGCTGGTGATGTATCGCCTACGGAAGGAATTGAGATAATTAATCCCGAACAAATAATTCTAACTACCGATCGAAAACTTCAAATTACAGGCGAAATGATAGTGACTGTAGGGCGTGGTTTTTGCTTGGGTGAAGACAGTAAGTCAGATGAACAGCCAATTGGCATGATCAATGTTGATGCGCTGTACAGTCCAGTTAAGCTCGTCAAGTATGAGGTACAGAATACTCGTGTGGGTCAAATGACCGACTACGACAAACTACTGCTTGAAGTTACAACCGACGGAAGGATAACTCCAGATGACGCACTTAAACAGTCTGCCGCTATACTTCGCCATCACCTTGATGTATTTGACCAAATAAGTGAAGAACAAGTAGAATTTGAGAGTCACACTAAAGAAGTTAGTGAGGAGCAAAATAGGCTCAGGAATTTACTTGGTATGAGTGTAAATGAAATTGAACTTTCTGTAAGAGCCGCAAATTGTCTTAACAATGCGAATATTACGACAGTTGGAGAATTAG
>JAOFOL010000103.1 GCA_028042835.1 Opitutales bacterium
CATTTGCTAGGATCCCAACGATTGATGAGAGCATTGATCATATATCTGGAATTGTTCGTAGACGAGACTTGCACAACGCTTTGGTTGAAGGGAGAAAAAACACATTATTGAAGGATCTTTCACATGATGCAGTTTTCACTCCAGAAAACGCCTCGGCAGATAAAGCTCTGCGACTTTTATTAGCCGAGCACTGTCAATTAAGTGTTGTAGTCGACGAGTTCGGTTCAGTCGCAGGAGTGCTTGCCATGGAAGATATAATTGAAAGCATCATAGGTCAGGAAATTTTTGAACATGATGATATCGCAGTGGATATGAGAGAGCTTGCTAAACGGAGACATCAATTAAACAAATCAAACAAAGATAACTCCTCCTAATGATTTCCATACTAGCAAATTCAAACTATTGGCTTCATGACCTGAGCCCCTTTATCTGGGAGTTTCCGGGGGATTTTGCTCATTGGGGACCAGGAGGCATAAGATGGTATGGAATTTCATACCTCTTAGGTTTTGTATCAGCCTACCTTCTTCTACTTAAATACTTTAAATGTAAAAGAAGCCCATACGATCAGGATCAAGTAATGAATCTGATGACCTTTCAAGTGATTGGAGTCTTGATAGGTGGAAGAGTTGGATATTTGCTTTTATACCAAGGAGAAAAATTTATAACCGACCCACTCTCTATTTTTAGGGTTTGGGAGGGAGGAATGGCAAGCCATGGTGGATTCATTGGAGTTTTCTTAGCTACGTTATGGTATGCAAACCGTTCTGGACAAAACATTAAACCAATAGGAGATTTAATTGTATCCGTGGTTCCACCCGGCCTATGTTTTGGTCGAATAGCCAATTTTATAAATGGAGAGTTATGGGGAAGAACCACGCAAGTCGAATGGGGAGTTCTATTTCCAAAGTCTCCTGACTTTGCACTGGGAATAGCTAGGCATCCATCACAGCTTTATGCTGCCGTATTAGAAGGCTTTCTTCCATTCTGCTTTGTTCAGTGGAGGTTTTGGCGTTCATCTATTACAAGTAAATACCCAGGGCATTTAGCGGGCGAATTTCTAATTTTTTATGCAATAGCGAGGATTTTGAATGAATTTTTTCGTGAACCGGATGCTTCACTTTTAGCAGGCATGACTCGAGGACAGTTTTATTCACTTTTTTTATTTATTGCAGGAATAGGTGTTATATATTGGGCTCGAAAAAGTAGAAGTTTGCCTCAAGAAGGGTCAAAATAACGAGTTGTTCACTATAAATCTTAATTATTTTAACTTTGGGAATTATTTGGCTTTGACACTTCGAACACTTAGAAGTCAGAAATAGAGGGTACATTTATTCTTATGCTCGCCAACCTATTTGGATTTCTATCAAACGATATCGGAATTGATCTCGGCACTGCCAACACGTTGGTATTTGTTCGAGATCGAGGAATTGTTTTGCGTGAACCCAGTGTCGTTGCTCGTTACAAAACAAGCAAGAAAGTATGTGCGGTGGGTGCAGATGCTAAAAGGATGCTAGGTCGTACTCCTGGTACAATCGAGGCCCTTCGTCCAATGAAAGATGGAGTAATTGCTGACTTTGAAATTTCAGAAGCAATGCTTCGTTACTTCATCGAAAAGGTGGACAAAAGAAAACTAGTTCCACCTAGAGTTGTGATTGCAGTTCCATCTGGAATCACCGCAGTCGAAAAAAGAGCAGTGAAAGATTCTGCAATTAGAGCAGGAGCACGAGAAGTGCTTTTATTAGGTGAACCTATGGCAGCTTCTATTGGTGCAGGATTGCCCATTGATGAGGAATACGCTAACATGATAGTGGATATTGGTGGTGGAACAACTGAAGTTGCTATCATTTCAATTTCTGGAGTTTCTTACCAACGCAGTATTCGGGTAGGTGGAGACGAACTCGACGAGTCAATTATTGCTTACATGAAACGAGCATATGGCTTGCTTATAGGTGAAAGAACTGCAGAGGAAATTAAATTCAGTGTAGGTTCAGCAGATTCGATAGAAACGGGTGAATTAAGTATGGATGTTCGGGGCCGCGATGCAACTGCAGGATTACCTAAGACCATCCACATCACTTCGCAGGAGATAAGAGAAGAAGCACTCAAAGAGGTTGTTTCGCAAATTGTTGACTTAGTAAAAAATGCACTCGACCGATGCCAGCCAGAACATTCTGCCGATTTGATTGATAGAGGTATTGTGCTTGCGGGTGGAGGTGCTCTGATCCGTGGACTTGACCAAGTAATTAGCGATGCGACTGGACTTTCAGTCATTCAGGCAGAAGATCCCCTTTGTTGCGTTGCAAATGGTACAGGTAAGTTCCTAAATTTACTAGGCACATTGACCCGTGAACAAGTCGACCGACTAGTCAC
>JAOFOL010000104.1 GCA_028042835.1 Opitutales bacterium
AGACTACCCTCGTGGTTATCAGTTAGAGTCATCCATTGATGGGAAAAAATGGTCGAAACCTTTAGCCACAGGCCTTGGGAAGCACCCCATGACCGATATTTCATTCCCCACTACCGAAGCGAAGTTTCTGAAAATTACCCAAACCGGAAAAGTAAGCGGTTTGTATTGGTCCATTCACGAAATGCAAATCTTTGGAAAACCGACGAAATAATTCCTTTATCAAACCGGCCAACCCCGAAAATCAAAACCGATGAAATTTCCCTTCTTATCCACACTTTTCCTTTTCAGTTGCTTTCTGTATGCACAGGCAAAAATATAGAGGAACTTTTGACCAATTATGAGGCTGCAACCTGGAAGAGCCCTTTGGAAGGGACTTTCAATTACAGACATTGTACCCCGGCCAAAATCAAGAATAATACCAAGTACCCCCTTCTCGTTTTCTTTCATGGTGCGGGTGGACGGGGTAATGACAGCAAAGGTCAGTTGGTTGACGCAGGCGGAATCATGGCTTTTGAAAAGGAAGACTTAAGAGCGAAAAGGGAATCCTATGTATTTGCCGGGCAAGTGCCAAAGGGCGAAAGATGGGTCGATGTTCACTGGAACCTTCTCGGTCATAGCATGCCCAAAGTTCCATCCCCATCTATGAGGTTGGCCTTCGAAGCATTGGATGCCTTCGTCTCAGATAAGAAAAACCAAGTCGACCGCAATCGGATTTATGTGATGGGTCTATCTATGGGAGGCTATGGAACCTGGGATGCGATTCAACGCAGACCTAATTTCTTTGCTGCCGCCGTTCCCATTTGCGGGGGAGGAGACAAAAGCCTCGCCGGGACAATTTCCAGACTGCCCATCTGGGCATGGCATGGAGACAAGGACACGGTAATCAAGCCCAGTCGGTCGAGAGACATGATCGAGGCAATCAGGGAAGCTGGCGGGGCAAGGGTAATACCAGGTTGTCCAGCCATGGGCGTACCTTTGCCATCGTTGCCATGACAGGCAAAGCAAAGTTGTTTGTAAATTACAGCACCCCTTTCCATCTGCTTGCCGAAGTGGGCATCCATCTTCCGCTGTTTGGCCAGTTGGGCATGTTCATCTGCCAGTTTTGCCCGGTTCCCGACAATACTTTTTAGGATGGGCTTATCGCTATATTTCTCAATCAGGCTGTTCTGAATGCGTGTAAGGACCTCGGAGCTTGTGGTACCATTGTAGATGATCGAGTTTATAGTTTGAAGGCCGACGTCGATATGCGGGTCATTCTCCAATTCTTGGAATGCAGTCTCGAGTGCTTTGTTTCCACCCGAGAGAAAGGGCTCGCTTATCCGCACTGCTGCCATGCGTACTCGATGATCGTCGTCCGACAGTTTCTCAACGATCAATTCGGGGTCTACGGCATTCATTCCTTCCAATGTCCAGAGGGCGTGGACGCGGCCAAGAGGAGACTTTGCGTAGCGGGCATGATTTTCCAGCTCGGGAACGACGGACTTACCATCCTTTCGAAGTACGATCAACTTTTGGGCAGTGTCGCGCCACCAGCCGTTCGAATGGGAAAGGTGTCCTATAAGTTGTTTGGTCGGTTGCCCGAGCATGGCGGGCTGTGGACCCGGTTTGTGATCCTTGTGAACGAGGCGGTAGATTCGTCCTCTACCGACATTCTTGTCGATTTCCCACTTGTCTATGACCCCTCGTAGGTAACTTCCCTTCCGGGTCCAGTTGCCTTGCTGAATGATGCCCCGGTGCATGTCGATGAAGAACATGGTTCCATCCGGAGCGGTTTCAGCTCCTAGAGGTCTAAAGTTGATGTCTTTGGAACGGATGAATTCGCTTCCGGGCGTAGCGTTGCGCAAGACAGCCATACCCTCCTTACGGTCGACCTTGGCCCGGCGTATCAAGCGTCCCACCGGTTCGGGAATGAAAAGATCGCCATACATTTCCTTTGGCAGGCGGTCTCCACGATATATACCTTGTCCGGCACATCCGGTGAATACGTTGAGACCCCCGTTTGCTCCAATCCTTCTTGGTCCACCCTGTACATCGGGCACCGAGGCAATGGGAAAAACCGAGCGGAAATCAGCTTCGATTTGACCACCCACATCGAACATCCCGTAGACAGGAGGCTGTTGAAAGAAAAAGGCTGGGTTTTCGCCACCACCAGTCGAATAGTAAAGGCGTCCGTCGTCATCTTGCGTGAGCCCCCATTGTCCACCTCCTCGGGGAAGTTTTTGCGTTTCCAATTCTCCGTTTACATAACGGTAGCGGACATTTTGGTAAGTAAGATAAATCCAATTGTCGAGGGCCCAAATCAAACCACTCGGTTGGTGTTCCATGTTTCCTCCTCTTTTTCCTCCCTCAAAGATCTTTTCTTTCT
>JAOFOL010000106.1 GCA_028042835.1 Opitutales bacterium
GCCGATAGTACGGTAGCAAATGTGAAAAGGGCTGTAAGAAGAGAAGGGATTAATTTTTTCATTCGAAACGGATATTCGAAGGTTTTGCGAAAAGCAACCGCCCAGTTGAATTCTTACAGTTTTAAATAAAGGAGGTATCTGTGAAATCTTTTTAGTTCGAGCCGATGAGTTTTGTTTCGATCAGAAAATTTTTGGAAACAAATTCGAACTCTGATTCATTACCTAATAGTGAATAATCAGAAAAAAGAAAAGGAAGGACCAACCCCCACCGAAGAGGTGCAGTTGCTTTTTGTGCGTAATGAGAATGCTATTCGGGCATTCATTCGGGCACTGCAGCCTTCTTTGTCGGATGCAGACGATGTTCTGCAGGAGACTTTTTTGACCGTTTCGCGAAAGGCATCCAGTTTTGAAATTGGAACGAATTTTACGGCCTGGGCATGCGGGATTGCCCGGTTGAAGGTACTGGAAAATTTCCGTCAGAATAAACGGGCGAATGTGCTTAGCGAAAAGGCGATCATTGCTTTGACCGAGGATGTCCCATCACCGGAGAGCTTTAAAGAAAGGGAACAAGCACTGTCAAAGTGCATTGCCAAACTACCATCAAAACTGAGGGATCTTCTCTGGAGAAGATATTCCCGCAGGCAAACCTCAGATGAAATGGCCGAGGCCCTGGGTATGACTTCAAACGCAGTGCGGGTCGCCCTCTCAAGGTCACGCATGAGTTTGCGTGACTGTATCAATTTACAACTCAAGGAGACAAAGGGGATATGAAAATGGAAAAGAAAAAAAGAGAACTGGATGATCTGCTGAACAGGTACCTGGATGGAAACCTGTCAGAAGCCGATGTCCGAGTCTTAAGTACTCAAATCGAGGAATCTGCTGAGGTAAGGGAACGCTATTGGGAACTTGCTTCGATCCATGGCATGGTCGAGCAAACTATGCAGAGTGCCTCCCTTAAAGCTACCACTGGCAGGGAGTCCGCAGAGCAAGAAAGAAGACCAAGAGCTTCAGGTTTGTCACGGATCAAGACAGGAATTGCAGGGCTGGCAATTGGAGTATTCAGTGCTTCAGTTGTCTGGGCATTTAAGCTGCCGCAGGACAACCAACCTCAACCAAAGATACAGGAAATTGTTTCCGAAGGCTTTGAAAACCCGGAACAGAATTTCAAACGAAGATTCCCTTTTGAAGCGGGTAAATGGTTTGGGGATATATCTTCGATTTCAGCAGACCAAGAGAAATCTTCCGCAAGCGGTGTGCGAGTTGCACAATTTTTGGATAACCCGAAGACTAAGTTCGCTTATGCCCGCTACCTGATCGATTTGGGATCTTATGCTGAAGTGTACCCAACCCATACGAGGTCACTCCGAGTGGATACTTCCTTTTTCGCATCTAATTTGGATGACTCTTCCGTTTTCCAGATTCGTCTGGCAGCCTTTAGTCAGGCTCCCCAAGATATTGCTCGCATTTGGAATGACCGCGAAGTTCTTTTTGATCAAGTCCTCCAGCATGTCGGTAGGAACCATATCACCAAGCCTGGTCAGGATTCTGAGTGGCATAAATTGGGTGCGTCCATCGAAATCCCTCCCGGAACCCGAAGTGTGGTAATTTCTTTGGGAGCCGGTATGGTTGATTCAAACGCTGACAAATCAAATCATTACCTCGATGATATCCGAGTTTCCTTAGTCGATAGCCCTCGGGCCATCTATGCCGACAATGCCCAATAAACCCGAAGCCTAAAGCTAAACAACCCATTACTATCAAAATGAAGCCCTTATTACTATTATTTGCTGTAACAGCCATATTCACTTCTGAATCTAAGGCTGAGAAACCCGTTCATCTCTTCGTCCTATCCGGGCAATCCAATATGCAGGGCATGGATCCGGAGACCGGGTTCATGCCGGAGGCGAAGAAACTTTTTAAGGATGAAAGGGTCGTTTATATCAAAGTGGCAAAAGGTGGTCAGCCGATATGCAGGTGGATCGAAGAATGGCAGGATATAGCGAAAAAGAATGGACTCGGTGAAAAGGACATAAAAAGGATTCACAAGGATGGTGAGGTAGAGTTTTATCAACCAATTCTGGATCATTACAAAGAGATGCTGGAGAAACACCCAAAATTTGCGTCGGTTACGTTTTGCTGGATGCAGGGAGAGCGCGATGCCAACGGCGGCGGACAGCCTGCCTATAAAGATTCCTTGAAGCTATTGATTAGTAAATTGCGCCGGGATTTGGAGCGCCCGG
>JAOFOL010000105.1 GCA_028042835.1 Opitutales bacterium
TTCACGAAAGCCTGTCCTTTGGAAAAATCCTTCTGGTCACGGACCTTGATGAGAGCGAAAGCAAACTTTATCTCCATTCGGTGCAGCAGTTTTTTTCTACTATTCTAAGTAAAGAAAATACAAAATGGGAGATTCTGTGTAAGAGCAATTTTGGATCGGTCAGGGATTTACTGGAAAATGTGGAGGAAATTCGTCCCGATTTAATTATTACTTACCGTAACCTTCGTAGTGAAGCTTGGCGTTGGCCCTACAGCCTGGGCGAGTATTTGGATGTGTTGACTCAGGTTACAACCACTCCAGTGTGCGTGCTACCACACCCGGATCGCGAAAATTCCCCCGATCTGCTCACTCTATCTCCGGTTAATGTAATGGCGGTTTCTGGCCACATGTGTGGGGAAGGAACCTTAGTGAAATACGCTTCCGCATTTACCCCCAAAGGTGGAAAGTTAATTCTCAGTCATGTGGAAGATAAGTGTACGCTTGACCGCTTTCTGGATGCCATTGAAAAAATTCCTGAACTTGATTCGGAAGTTGCCCGGGAGAACCTGCTCAGCCGTTTACTTAATGATGCCAAAGATTTCTCTGAATCCGCTTCGATTGAATTAAAAAAAGCTGGTTTGGAAATCGAAGTGGAAGCGGTGGCCCAAGTGGGGCGAAGATTGGAGGATTATAGAAAATTAATTGAGCAGGATCATATCGATTTACTCGTTATGCGGGCCAAGGAAGATGATCAAATGGCCATGCACGGAATGGCACACCCCTTAGCTGTGGAGCTTCGATCGGTCCCCATTTTATTACTATGATTCCTTTTTACCCAGCCCTTGCTGTTTCCAGCCATTCGGTTAGTCCCGGTGTTACCTATCTATTTTTTGCCTTATTGGTCTGCATGGTTCTATGCCTGGCATTGGAAGAAAAAATTCACGCCAAAAAATCGGTCATTGTTGGATTATTTGCAATCATCGCTTTATTTTTGGGATCCTGGTTTCATCTGCTTCCCTTTGAAGATGTAGGCAGTCTGGTCATAGGTGGGCATAAAATTTCCCTCCCAGTCTACATCCCCGGGGTGGATTGGGAAGTGATTGCGATCATCCTTGGATCTTCCCTCTTTGTCGATGTTACCAGTAAATCCGGTCTTTTCACCTGGGTGGCGGTCAAACTGACCAAGCTCTCCAAAGGGGATCCCCTCCGCCTGCTTATTCTCTACGGGGTGATGACAGTGGTTTTCTCCGCCGTGCTCAATAATGTGACCGCCATGATCATCGTTGGCTCCCTCACTGGAGTCTCTCTCAAAAAATTGAACCAGTCCGAAAAACTACTTGGTTTTTTACTGGTCGAAGGCTTGCTTACCAATATCGGGGGATTGCTCACTTTGATCTCTTCTGTTCCCAATATTATTGTGGGAAAAACCGCTGGGATTGAATTTGTTGATTTTTTTATCAAAGCAGCTCCCTATGTGGTGGTGGCCACCATCGTTACCCTCTGGCTGGGGTCGAAGCTTTTTAAAATTCAATCCCTCAAGACAGAAGAGGAACGAATTTCCGCTCAGAAATTAATTTCCGGGTTTGATGAGACCGAAGGGATTGAATCTCCCGGTTTTTTTCGCTTTGGAGCCCTCATGACCTTTGTATTCATTGGCACCGTTGCGATGACCTCTCAACTACCGGTGATCAAGGAGCTAGGCCTCGGTTTTGTGGCCCTTGCTTTTGCCGGTATTATGTTGGTCCGCTACAAAGCAGTCGCCGATCGTTTTTACAAAGCAATCGACTGGGATCTGCTCTTTTTCTTTGTCTGTTTATTTGCGGTGATCAATGTCATGGAGCACGCCCTGGTGCTCAATTTGATCGGCGAGTGGCTGATGCCTATTCTTGGGCTTGGAGACTCCGCAGGCCCCGCCGCACTCTTGGTCGCCTCCGCTGCAGCCAGTTCGGTTACGGATAATATCCCATTAGCCGCGATGCTTGCCAAAATCCTCGGAGCAATCCCGGAGATGGCATCCAACCCCGACAGTCCCTACTGGTGGGCGGTCATTTTCGGTGCAAACTTGGGCGGTAATATTACCCCGATCGGATCAGCGTCCACCCTGGTATCCGTCACCATCATCCATAAGTATGGATTAAATCTTTCCTTTGCCGGCTTTGTAAAAGTCGCCCTGCCATATGCGGTTATACAGCTGGCCCTAGGTGTGGTTTATTTACTGGTCACTGGTTGAGTAAAATCCATGCACGAAGTCTTTCGCCACTGGGATACCGCCACAGTTGGACTTCTTAATAATTTATTACAAGATGCAGGTGTGCCCACCATTCTTCA
>JAOFOL010000108.1 GCA_028042835.1 Opitutales bacterium
GAAATGAATGCAACATTCCTAACAGGCGATTTTAGTGAATATTTGAAAAAAAACAAGCAAAAGTTATGATCTAATTTTTGCCTCCGGTGTATTCTATCATATGGAAGATCCCGTAGATCTTCTTTGGCAAATATCTAAGAAGACCGATAGAGTTTTTGCATGGACTCACTACATGTCTAGAGAGCAATCGAATTATGCAGAGTCACACAAGAGTAAATGTTTTAAGGAAATCGAATTTTCATGTAATTATTATCACTATGAGTACGACCAAAGCAGAGAAGATCGGAGTTTCGCAGGCATTGGTAAATTCTCAAGCAGATTGACTAAAGAAGACTTCTTGAAAGCTTTGCTTGCTGTTGGCTTTTCAAATTATGAAATTGTGAAAGATGAATTTGAACATCCAGGAGGACCTGCTTTTAGTTTTATTGCTGAAAAAAAATAAAGACTAGGCCAACTTTTTTTAGTTATTGCGGATTTTGTCTTTTTCGGATTCCGCTTTCTCTTCAAGTTTGCTTACTTCTTGGGCTAAAATTCGACGGGCTTCTTCTGCTTCTTCATGACTTCCTTTGGCTAAGGCGTCCTGAACGCTTTTCTCAAGAAAGATTTTCCGCTCGGCAATTTTTGCCTTATATTTCGAATCAATTTCCGCAATCTTTGCTTTTTGTTCTTCGTTGAGCGGTTTGTCGCCGCCTCCCATTCTTTCCATGGCCAATTCGTATGAACTTTTCATGCGTACTAGTTTAGTGGAGAAAAATTAAATTTCCTCAAGGTTATTCGATCACTTCCTTTCAATGAGCAACGAGGCCTTGGGGATTTCGCTGGTTTTCCAAAAGGTCGTATTATCCTCGGAGAATCGGTAATGCTTAAGGGTTACCCTGAGTTGAGCCGGACCTTTAGGGAACTGGGGATACTGAGCAATCAGGCTTAGAACATTCTCATTTTGCAGGAATAAAGCTTCAAGGAAATTCCCAAACCATTGGGACCGACCAAGAAACGCTCCGAGCAATTGATTATAATTTTGAAGAACCTGCTGTTGGATATGACTCGGGGAATTGGAAAGTGCGAAAAATTCTTGCTCACCGAGTACTTCCTGAAGATTTGCGAAATCGTCTTGATCTCCACCATTGGCCGAAATTTGCAAAAATCGAAAATACAAAAAACGGGTAAAATCATTTTGGACATAGTTTTCAAAATTGAGACCCTCAAACCACATTTGCCAGTCAAGCCGTGGCATGTGCGGGCCGGCAAATGAAGCCGACCGCTCCAAGTTTCCAGGTTTCCATTTGAATTCATAGGGTTGCCAGTCTTCGCCGTCGATCGATCCTTCAATAATAATCTCAGGTCGCATGGTGGTCATAACCCGGAACAAACCGTAGGAATTAAAGCTCCGCAGAACTCTTGCCTCTGCCTGTAATGATTTAATCCATTGAGGTACTTCCAGGTATTCTTCTCCGGTGGGTTTATTTCCCTTTAAGTCGTTTGAGATGTGACTATAACAGGTGGGCAGAAAAACTGAAAAGAGGAGAAAAAGAACGGGCGTTCGAAAAGGTGACTTACTGGCTGTTATCTTGTTTGTACTTTTTGAAAAGCGATTCGTTATTGCTGAGGGTATGGTCTGATCATCCAGCAGGGGGATGCAGAGGCAGAGGGTTAATAAATTGAAAAAGCCGTAGTTGCCCGAAAGTAGAATGGCTAACTGCAGTAGGACTTGCCCAATTAGTGCCACCCGCCTTGCATTGCCTGGTAAAAAAAAGCAAAGAGGAAGGGCGAGTTCGATAACATACATGGAATAAAGAGAAAGGGAATCAAACCAAGAGGGCAGGGAATGAATCCACCTCGACAATCCATGGGGTAACGGTTGCGTCCAATAGTGATATTCCAGAGCGGTGAGTTCACGCCAGGTATTGGTTCCATCCCCGGCAAATGAAGTAAATTTTACAATGCCTGACTCGAACATGAGTTTGGCGAGTAGGGCAATCACTAGAATTCGGGACCAATGGGAAAAATAGACTTTTGAACCAAGGCTATGGAAACGAACCATGGGAAGAAAGGGCAGGGATAAGAGTAAACTCTCTACGAGCAAAATATCCCACTGAAAGCTAAGGAACGGTTCCCCAACTACCATGAGGGACAA
>JAOFOL010000107.1 GCA_028042835.1 Opitutales bacterium
GATGCAGTCATCTGATTATTGTATTCCTTAACTCTCTTTACCAAGAAAAGAGCCATTTCGAACTTTTTTATCTTAGGAAACGAGACTACCTCATCTCCCTTAAGTTGAATTTCCCTCTCAAGATCAGGGTCAACGAATCGATCCAGTGCGATTACACCTGGATCCAAGGCGACTTCTGTCTTAATTGCGACTCGAACGTCTCCATTCTTCATAGTAATTTTTCGGGCACTGTTTGAAATCACCATGCCTTGAATGTAAATGCCAGGTTTAGAGCCAATGGCAGGGGCTATGTTATTTTGTTTATTTTTATCCATAATAGGAGTTCTTTCTCTTCTATAATTTTGATTTTGCCATCGCCTAAGTAACAACCATCCCGGGCGATCGCATAAACGAGATGATTAAATAAATTACTAAATTTGTCCCTCAGTGCTACTTGCCTGTATCTGAGTTTACGGTCATATCCATGTTGTATGAGCAGACCGGTTGCCGCCGCTTCGTCGAGTCTTTCTCCAATCGTAGAAACTATCTTTCTAGTCTTCCCAGAAGGTTTTGATCGAGGTTTTCGGACAGGCTTACCAATGAGAAAGTTTCTCGATGTTTGAAAGATGCGGATAATCTTTCTTTTCTTTACCCAAGAGGGTGCTTGTCCCGATTTACAGACATATTTTAAAATATAATTAAATTTCTTATTTGTGATTCTTCGAACGTTTGTCCTTCCCAATTTCCAAATGCTGGAGATGAGTTCTGCGGGAATAAACTTCCGAGTAAGCCATACAACATGAAAATGAGGCCAACCTTCTTCATCCTGATGAAATTCGACTTTAGTGCAGTAGGGAACGTCGATTTTGTAAGTCTTCCCTTCCCAATCAACTCCCTGTCTAAGTTTGTAAAAAAGCTTACGGATTTTATCCCTAGAACAATCGAATGCTTCCCCAGGGCCCATTTCTTCATCCATGAAAAACTGCCGGTCCAAAGTAAAAGTCACAAACAGGCATCTGTTCACATCAGGCAGTCTATCCTTGTAGCGCTCCAGTACTTTGAGAACTCCTTTGGGGTGAAACCAAGAGGTAGGAATGTATTCCTGAAGAATAAACCTTCTCATAGCTTCACCCTTTCAGATGTTTCCCGGAGAAACCTTTCCAATTCCCATCTTGGGTAAAGGGGACGCCTAGTTGCCCTGGAAGGGTTCAGAAGCCCTCTCTTAGTCAGCCGATCGATCGTGATCGTGGAAACACCAATGATCTCTGCTGCTTCCCTTCTGGAGTATGCTAGACGACCTATGTATTCTTGGGTTAAATTCATGATGGCCCAAGAGTAACAGAGATCGTGTATTCTAAATAGGGACAGTAAGATATCCTCTGTCCTAATTATTGTAATTTATACAAATAGGGGAGGGCCAGCCCTCTCTGGTAAAGGCATCCCTCCCAAATAACCGGTAGGAACCTTTTCGACGACCGACCGCTATTCCTCCCGGTTATTCGGGCCCCTGCCTTGACCATTCACTCCCAAAGTTTCATGGGGTGTCGAGAAAACAACAAAAGTGGTTTTCCCCTTTGACACATAATGATGACTATTAACTCTTTGGTCTACCCACGGTAGCCGGGTTAAACCGAATTCTCTTTAGGATCTTTTCAACTCGTTCGTAACTCCCGACAACGGGTGGGGGGTCTGCCTCGACCATAAGAATATTGAACTTCTCTACAGTTTCAGAAGACTTCCAGGTGATCTTCAAAAGAAATTCATACAATTCTCTGCGAGTCTTGCACTGCTCTTCAATAACAGGCCAAAGTCTATAGATTAATAATAGAAATTGGGTGTTGTCTCGCGCCCCCTTTATTTGACCTTCTTCGTCTTTGATCAACTGAAGGCCTTCTGATTTTCCTTCCAAATACTTACTCTCTTCATGGTTAGAACCTTTGCTTATCTCTTGCTCATAATCACCGATAAAATCCTTCATTTCAGTAAATACCTCCTCAGCTTGGTCTAATTTTTTTTCTAACTCAGTCCCTTTCATTAGATCCAAGTTCTCTTCTTTGACTTCAGGGAAAGATTCCAGCATTGTCTCGATGTGTTTAAGTGATCCGGCCATAAGCCCAATGCCATGAGAACCGAAATCTTCACTACCTATTGCATCAAAAAGCGCTTTTATTCCTGTTCCATGAAAATGCTTAACGATATTACGAACC
>JAOFOL010000109.1 GCA_028042835.1 Opitutales bacterium
TTGGTATTATGTTATTTCCAATGATGTTTACGAAAAGATTCGTTTAGACAGATCAGACTTTGTAAAAGTAAAAGAAAAAGAAGGCGAAGAAACTCCTGATGAAGTCAAAGCATCCCACATTCTCATTTCATACAAAGGAGCTGACCGTGCAGATGCAGACATCACACGATCCAAAGAGGAGGCAAAAGCAGAAGCCGGGCGCATTCGTAACCTTATCGTTAATGATGGTAAGGACTTTGCTGAAATGGCTAGGAAAAACTCGGACGGTCCAAGCAGTACCAAAGGTGGAGATCTTGGAAAATTCAAATTTGAAGTCATGGCAAAACCTTTTTCAGAAGCCGCCTTTACTTTGGGAATTAATGAGGTTTCAGAAGTTGTGGAGACTGGATTTGGTTTTCATGTAATCAAGAGAACCGAATAAAGTTCTTTTGTTTCCTTTTAAAAGCCTCTCTTCCCTTGTGAAAAGAGGCTTTTTTCTTTCATGTAGGTAGAGTCTCCGATAGATTGATAAAAATGGCATTATCCTTCTTTACGCAGACAAAATCTCCAATTCATGATCGCATCCGTTCAGATGATGCATCCCGTCTGCGTTTAAAATATGATACCTATTATCATATTTTTGAAAAACAGGAAGGTACAAGAGTATGGAAAGATGGTAAAGAATTCATCATGCTTTCAAGCAATGATTATCTCGGCTTAACTCACCACCCGAAAGTCAAGGAGGCAGGCAAACAAGCAATTGAAAAATGGGGAGCGAGCACCACTGGTGCACGCCTGGCTAATGGCGGAAGGATCTTTCATCGTGAATTGGAAGAAGAACTTGCCAACTTTGTTGGTAAAGAAGCATGTCATGTCTTTTCAGCAGGTTATCTAGCCTGTGCTTCAGCTGTTACAGGTTTTGCTGATCGTAAAGATATCCTGTTTGCAGATAAAAACCTGCACTCTTCTCTATGGAGTGGAATAAAATTAAGTGGAGCACGATGCGAAAGGTTCTCTCATAATCATCCTGACCATCTTCGCGAGCTACTGGAATATGAGGATACGAAAATTCCTAAGATTTTTGTACTGGAAGGTGTTTATTCAATGGAAGGCCACATTGCCAAACTTCCTGAATTTATTGAGCTGGCAAAGGAATTCAATGCCTTTGTCGTTCTAGATGATGCCCACGGTTTTGGGGTGCTTGGTCATCAAGGTAGAGGAGTTTGCGACCACTTTGGACTAACTGATGAAGTGGATGTAATGTGCTCCAGTTTCTCCAAATCTCTGGCAGGTGCCGGAGGTTTTGTGGCATCAAGTAAAGAAGCCATTGACTACATGCGTAGTCATTCGAAACAAACCATTTTCTCGGCCGCACTGTCACCCTCCGCTTGTGCATCGGCAAGAGCTGCTCTACAAGTCCTACAAGACGAACCCCAACACAAAGAAAGATTATTTAAAAACTTAGAGCGATACCGTTCCATACTCCTGAATTTGGAACTTGATATATGGGAAAGTGAAACCCCTGCCATTCCGATTGTTTTGGGAGAAAAAGAAAAAGTGTATTATTTTTGGAAGGCTCTGCTTGAAAAAGGAATATACACAATTATTTCAATCGCACCAGGTGTACCTCCAGGAAAAGATCTTATTCGTACTGCCATTTCGGCGGCCCATACAGATGAAGACTTAGACCGCATTGAAGAAGCTATGCACTACGCCAAATCTAAAATATAAACTTACAGACTCTTCAGTCGGGAATAGATAAGAACTGCTTCCATCCACTTCCAAATATTGATTGAAAAAGGTTTAACCAAGCCACGATAAATATAATTTTTGGCATGCAATACCTGATCATCAACAGATTCTTTCATTTTAATCTGAGCGCCCCAGCGCTGTTGTAAAATTTGGGAATTCTTATCATTGTAAGTTTTCCTTCCATCTGAAGCACCTTTTACATGAAAAACTATACTGTCATGGACGACAAAGTTTTCAAAACCATTACGATTAAACCGTAAACACAAATCAACATCTTCGCATCCGTTGATATAAACCTCATCGAAACAGCCCAGCTTAATAAATGCTTCCTTTTCCACCACACAGCAAGCAGCA
>JAOFOL010000011.1 GCA_028042835.1 Opitutales bacterium
CCCGGTCATTGGCGCCTCATGAAGGGGCAACTCATTGTTCAACCATGACTCCTCCCAATCATTCTTAAAAACACTTCACCCACAACATTCTAAAATCATTATGAGTATTGAAAGACCAAAAGTAGCCATTATCGGACTCGGCTTTGGTGCCGAATTCATTCCTATTTATCAACGCCATCCCAACGCGGAGATCGTGGCTCTTTGCCAAAGAAATAAGGATAGCCTCAATCAGGTCGCTGATCAGTATAATATCACTAAGAGATTCACTGATTATGCTGAGTTGCTTGCCGATCCGGAAATTGATGCGGTCCATATTAATACTCCCATCCCTCACCATGCGGAAGCCACCTTGCAGGCAATGCGTGCGGGTAAGCATGTTGCCTGTACCGTACCCATGGCAACTTCAGTGGAGGATTGCGAGGCCATCGTAAAACTTTCTGCGGAGAGTGGTATGAAGTACATGATGATGGAGACCGTGGTCTATGCCCGTGAATTTCTCTACATGAAAGAACTCTATGACAACGGAGATTTGGGAAAGCTCCAGTTTCTAAAGGCGAGCCATCAACAGGATATGGATGGATGGCCCGGTTACTGGCCCGGTCTTCCACCAATGCATTACGCCACTCATTGTGTGGGGCCCATTCTCGGCTTGGGTCGCCATGAGGCGGAGTATGTCAGTTGCTTTCCCAGTGGAACCATTCGTGAGGAAATGCACGGGCATTACAATTCCCCTTTCGCCGTGGAAACCACTCACTTGAAATTTCGAAACAGCGACTTGAGTGCCCAAGTCTATCGTTCTCTTTTTGATGTGGCCCGTCAATACCGTGAAAGTTTTGAAGTGTACGGATCCGAAAAATCGGTCGAATGGCCGCTGATCGAAGGTGAACCCCTCGTGGTACATACGGCGAAAAAACCTGAACCGGAGATTCCCGAAAAAGTGGAATGTCCGGACTTTGCCAAATTACTGCCTGAAGAAATTGCCCCATTCACGACCGGTGGTGTTTACTCCAATGAGGATGGTGAGGAACATTTGAGTTTCACTCAGGGTGCCGGGCACGGGGGATCGCACCCCCATTTGGTTCATCAATTCGTACAACTAGTCCGTGGAGAAGGGGAGGGTTATCCCAATGCGGTGCAGTCCGCCAATATTACTCTTACTGGTATTCTTGCTCATGAGTCTGCCCTCAAGGGGGGAGAGCTCATTCGTTTGCCAGATTGGAGTATGAGCTCATGATTTTGTTAGAACCGAAAAAACCTGGATGAGGAATTGGTTCTTAGCTTTGCTTGTATTGGTTTGGGCTTGGGCCTTTGGTGAATCCATGCCCAATGTTCTGTTCATCAGTATCGATGATCTTAACGACTATATTTCTCCTTTGGACAATCATCCGGGAATCAAGACTCCAAACTTCGACAGGTTGTCAAAACGCTCGGTTACTTTTGCGAATGCTCATTGTGCGGCTCCTGCCTGTCATCCTTCACGGGTCGCCGTGATGACGGGCGTGCATCCCGTTCGCTCCGGGATTTACCGGAATATGTTCCGGGCCCACGGTCCGCGTTGGCGGCATGAGTCCAAGGTTTTGGAAAAAGCGGTGGTGTTATCCCAGCATTTTCGGGATCATGGATACTGGGCGGCCGGGGGTGGAAAGATTTTTCATACCCTGCAATGGACTCCTAGAGATTCGCAAAATGATCCGGACGCCTGGGATGAGTATCGGGGAGATCCACTCGATCCCATTTCCAGGGATTGGCCCAGGCCGGAGAGCACGAAAATTCCCCAGAATCAGGGATTTATCGGTAAACGACCTCTCGGCAATCATTACTTTGGTGCCGCAGTCATTGAAGAGGATGACGAAACCCATGGGGATCATCTTGTGGTGGACTGGGCGATCGAGCGGATGAAAGAAAAGCGAGACAAGCCCTTATTTTTGGCTGTAGGATTATTTCGCCCACACATTCCCTTTGAAGTTTCTCAAAAGTGGTTTGATCTCTACCCGATTGAACAAGTCCGGCTTCCTGAACACCTGAAAAATGACCTCGAGGATGCCCGCCCGCACGGGCGTATGGGTTGGCACAAGTGGGTTACTGACAACAAACAGTGGAAGCACTTGATGCGAGGCTATCTCGCCAGTATCAGTTATGTCGATCATCAGGTTGGTCGTTTGCTGGATGCACTGGATTCTTGTGGTCTGAAGAAGAATACGATTGTTGTTCTCTGGACGGATCATGGTTTTCATATTGGTGAAAAAGAGAACTGGGAAAAATTTGCCTTATGGGATCAGACTACCCGGGTGCCATTATTTATCCATGCTCCCGGGGTTAGTAAGGATGGAATGAAAACCCGTCATCCGGTGACCCTGACCGATCTTTATCCCACTTTGTGCGACCTTGCTGGTTTACCTGTTCCTAAGCAGTGTGACGGAAAGTCCCTGGTTCCCCAGTTGAAGAATCCGGACAAAAAGAAAAAATCCCTGTCCCTTACCTCCTTTCAATTTTGGGGGGATTCCGCCCCTTCCCATGCCGTCTCGGATCACCGCTATCGCTTGATTCAATACCCGGATGGATTTGAGGAATTATATGATTTGAAAAAGGATACCCATGAATTTCATAACCTGAGCGAAGATCCTAATTTCTCAAAAATCAAAAACAGACTATCTTCAGGAATCCCTAGAGAAACGGCAGGCTTAGTTGGAATACCTACGAGTTCTCCCTATAATTTAAAACATAATTCAAAATGAAATTGCCCGTCCATAATTTGAAATGCACCTGTTTGCTAAGCTTAAGTTTCTGGTTTTTATGCCTCCAATCACACGGAAATTCTCTTAATCCTCAACTTCATCATATCTTCAACTCCTTGAAGGAGGTCGAGGACTCCACGGTACAGGCTTCCATGCTTCGTGGCACACTCGCCGGATTATCCGGTAAGCGGGACCTTGCCGCACCTGCGTCATGGAAGTCCTTGCGCATTAAACTGGCTCGATCCAAAGATCCGGAAGTTAGTAAGTTGGCTGATCAGCTCAGCCAAATTTTTGGAGATCTTTCCGTCAGTCAGGATGCATTAAAACTCGTTTTGAATGGCGATGCGAATCTCGATGGCCGAAAGGAAGCCCTTTCCGGCTTGGTGGCGATGCGATTCCAGGAGCTTCCGAAAAACCTCAGTTTATTACTGGATAGCCCATTGAAAGTGGACGCAATTCGGGCCTATTCTTTTTTTTAATTACCCGGAAGCTCCTCAGGAACTGATTTCCAAATACGAGAAATTTGACACCGTTGCCAAACGGGCAACCATTGATACCCTCGCCTCTAAGCTGTCCTATGCCAAGGCATTGCTCGAAGCGTTGCGAACCGGAAAGATCTCCAAAGCGGAGGTTCCAAATTACACCGCACGAAGTTTACAAAAAATCCTGGGCACTTCCTTCGATAAAGTATACGGGAAGATTGTGGAAATGGGGGAGCTCTCCAAAATCGACCAAAATCCGGTCAAAGCTAGACCCGATGGTTTTGCGGATGCCCGTCGGATTGAGGTGGGTGTGTTACCAGGGCTCAAGTTCAACACCGCCCGCATTGTGGCACAAGCCGGTGAAAAAGTTATTTTTGTTTTCCTCAACGATGATTCCAGTGGCATGATGCACAACCTGGCTATCATCACTCCCGGTTCAAGACAGACCGTACTGGACGCTGCGGTTGCCATGGGTGCGGAAGGCCTCAAGAAAAATTTTATTCCGGAAATTCCCGAACTGCTCGCCTCCACACCCCAGGTTGCCCAGGGTATGAAATACACTCTTTACTTCGCCGTGCCAGACGAGCCTGGAGACTACCATTTTATCTGCACTTATCCCGGTCATGGATTAATTATGCAGGGAATCTTCGCTGTTCAGTAATCCAGCCCTACAAATAAACCTACTATGAACTTTGAAGACATGATCCAAATTATACAAAAGAAACTAATTTCCCGATCTACTCGCCTACATGCGACACGAAAAACAAGTACTGCCACTATGAAGTCTTATTTCTTATCTCTCTTTTTGATTCTGCCTTTCTTTCTGACCTGGGCTGAACCTAAGACTAGCAACGCACCTTTTCTCACACCCGATGAGGCCATTACCAATATGAAGACCCTGAAGGGTTTTGAGGTCAAAGCTTTCGTAGCCGAGCCGGACATTGGTGAAGCGATTGCCTTTTGCTTCGATTTCCGGGGCCGTCTTTGGACCTTGGAGAATTACAATTATCAAACCCGGAAAGCCCATAGTGCGGACAAGAGAAACCGCATTCAAATTTTTGAGGATGTCGACGGGGATGGTGTGTTTGATAAGAAGAAGACTTTTACCGAGAACTTGACTTTCAGCTCCGGCCTCGCGGTCGGCATGGGGGGTGTCTATGTTGGCATGCCCCCCGAACTCATTTTTATTCCCGATGCCGATGGGGACGATAAACCCGACGGTCCCCATGAAGTTCTTCTCGATGGCTGGGGTATTCAGGACCGGCACGAAACTCTCAACAGTTTCATTTGGGGACCGGATGGCTGGCTGTATGGCTGTCATGGTGTTTTCACCCAGTCGCGGGTTGGTCATCCCGGTGCCAAGGATGAAGACCGGCAATTTATCGATGCCGGGATCTGGCGCTTTCATCCGCAGTCCAGGGAATTTGAAGTCTTTGCTGAGGGCTTATCCAATCCCTGGGGTTTTGATTTCAACGACATGGGACAGGGCTTTGCCACATGTTGTGTGATCCCTCATCTTTTCCATGTCGTCCAGGGGGGTGTCTACCACAAACAAAGCAAACAGAATGTAAACCTTTTCGTATACGATAATATCAAGACCATCCGCGACCATGTACACAAGTCGGCTCATGGCGGAGCTCGTTTCTACTTAGCTGATGTTTTTCCTGAAAAGTACCGGGATCAACTTTTCATGTGCAATATTCATGAACATGCGGTCTTGATCGACTACATGGTTCCCAAGGGGTCGAGTTTCATCGGTAAGCATGGAGATGACTTTTTGCTCGCAAATGATTTGGCCTGGGTCGGATTCAGTGTCGAGACCGGTCCGGATGGAGGAATCTACATTTTGGATTGGCACGATCAAAATATCTGCGGAACTGAGATCAGGTTTGCTAATTCCGCAAGGGTCTATCGGATTATGCCCAAAGGGGTGAAAGGTCCCGAGCCTTTCGACCTGGAAAAGCTTAGCGATGTCGAACTGGTTGAAATGCAGGCTCATTCCAACGACTGGTATGTTCGTCAGTCCCGCACCATTCTCCACCACCGCACCATTTCTGGAAAGCTCAATAAGTCTTCCGTTCATGGTAAACTCAAATCTATGTTGACGAATGCCGAGACCGTTGGGAAACGCCTGCGTGCCCTGTGGGCCCTTCACGTGACTGACGGGATTACTCAGGAACATGCCCTTTCCCTGCTCGATGATTCCGAACAGTACATTCGGGCCTGGACCATTCAATTGCTCGGTGAAGACAAAAATCCTTCCGGAGTGGTACGCTCAAAATTTGCGGAGATGGCCAAATCGGAAAAGTCGCCCGTCGTTCGACTCTACCTGGCCAGTGCCCTTCAGCGTATGCCCTACGATCAGCGCTGGAATATTTTGGAATCCTTATCCCAATACGCCGAAGATAAGGAAGATAATAACATTCCCCGCATGCTTTGGTTGGCTTTGGAGCCCATGGTGGTCAAAAATCCGCAAAAGGCCTTAGCTTTGGCATCTGCATCCGAACTTCCTCGTCTGCAGGAGTTCACTCCGCGCCGACTGCTCGGTGGCCAAACGGTTCATGTTCCCAGAAAGTCCAAAAAGGCTAATTTGGCAGCCTGGCAAAAATTGATCCGCAAGGCGGCTCCCAAGTTTTCCATTAATGGCTCGGGAGAGGGGGGAGTCGTTCGCTTTGACAGCTTTCGGAATAAGACCGCCACCCGGACCCATCCGATCAAGCGTGGGGTTCCAGCTGTTCTCAGTCAGAAGATTAAGGTGTTCGGTGGGAAGAAAACCGTCCTGCGTACCACTGTCAGCCACCATCCCCACGGTGACTGGGAATTGAGGGTTAAGGTAAATGGAAAGATTATTTCCAAGGCCGAAGTTTCTTCCAAGACCGTGATCGATGAATGGCTTACCCATGAAGTGGACCTGTCTTCCTACGCGGGAAAGGAAATCAATGTTCAATTGGAGAATTATCCTACGGATTGGCGTAATGAGTGGGGATACTGGCATGAGGTCAAAGTAAGCACGGTACCCCTTGCTTCCCTCAAAAATTCAGCGGGTCCCCCAAAGAAAAAGGTGGTCTTTATTTCAGGTAAGCCCAGTCACGGTTGGATGAAACACGAACATCGGGCGGGTAATATGATTCTTGCTAAACGGTTGAACAAGTCGGGTCTGCCCATCGAAGCCGTTGTCTTGGAAGACATCGGGTATCCCAAGGATAAATCCGTTCTCGAGGATGCCTCCACCATCGTGGTCTTTTGTACCGGACACGGGAATCACTTACTCAACCCGAAGCTTAAGGAATTTGATGCCTTGATGAAAAAAGGAATTGGAGTGATCATGATTCACTGGGCGACCGAAGCGGTTAGCGGAGCTCCCGGTGATAAGTTTATTGAATGGATGGGTGGATTCTGCGACCTCAACTGGTCGGTCAATCCCCACTGGAAACCAAACTTCAAGCCCCGTACTCATCCAATTTGGAACGGTGTGCAACCCTTCAGTGTGGATGATGAATGGTACTATCATATGCGATTTGTAGAAGACCGAACCGGATTCACTCCCATTCTCACCGATGTTCCGCCCATGGAAACCCTGAAGCGACCCGATGGCATGCGCAGTGGCAATCCGGCGGTGCGTAAGGCGGTCGCTAGCGGTGAGAGCCAACATGTTGCCTGGGCTTATGAGCGACCTTCGGGTGGTCGGGGTTTTGGTTTCACCGGCGGACATAATCATGTCAGCTGGCAGGACGATAATTATCGGAAGGTCATGCTCAATGCGATACTTTGGACCGCTGGAATGGATGTTCCCAAAAATGGAGTGACTTCATCCGCTCCGGATCATATCGAGATCGAAGCCAACTTGGATCCGGTCATTAAGAAGAAAAAGAAGTCGTGAGAGCATTTGCACAATCCCTGCATTTTTTTCTTTGGGTATGGGTATTATCCGCAGATCAGCGTCCCAATATCCTCTTTTGCATATCTGATGATCAGTCCTATGCACATACTGGAGCGAACGGTGATCCCGTAGTCAAAACTCCCGCCTTCGACCGGGTGGCGAAGGAAGGGATTCGTTTTACTCATGCCTTTTGTGACGCTCCAACCTGCGGTCCTTCCCGGAGTGCGATTTTGACCGGGCAACCTATCTGGCGGTTGGAGGAGGCAGGTAATCTTTGGAGTACTTTGCCCAAGAAGTTCATCACTTACCCGGAGGTTTTGAATAAGGCAGGATATTCGGTCGGCTTCACCGGAAAAGGCTGGAGTCCCGGGCGACTTTCTGCCGGTGGTCGCGAATCCAATCCAGCAGGCAAGGAATTTAAGGATAAAAAGCTCAAGCCTTCGTTTAAGGCAATGAGGAACATCGATTATGCCGCCAACTTTGATGATTTTCTTGGGCAAGTAAAAAAGGATCAACCCTTTTGCTTTTGGTTGGGTACGAGTGAACCACATCGTGGATACGAGTTGGGAGCGGGTAAGCGTACGGGTAAGGATCCTTCCAAAGTGCTTGTTCCTAGAATCTTTCCTGACAATTCAATCGTTCGGAATGATATCCTCGATTATTATGTCGAGGTTGAACACTTTGACAAAATGGTCGCTCGAGCGATCCGTTCGCTCGAAAAGATTGGCCAATTGGAAAATACCATCGTTGTCGTCACAAGTGATCATGGGATGCCTTTTCCACGGGCCAAAGCCAGCCTTTATGACGCCGGTACTCGTGTTCCACTTGCCATTCGTTGGCCCCAGGGGATTCGAAAATCCGGTCGGGTTTCTCATGCATTGGTAAACTTGAGCGACTTGGCTCCAACTTTTTTGGAAGCCGCTGGCATATCAGTTCCAAAAATGATGATCGGTAAAGGACTCAAGGATGTTTTAAAAAATAAGCTAAAATTCAAAAGAGAGGCTGCCTTTATTGCCATGGAAAGACATGCCGGTTGTCGTGAGGGAGGAAAAGGATATCCATGCCGGGCGATTCGGACGAAAGATTATCTTTATGTTCGGAATTTTGACCCCGATCGTTGGCCTGCTGGTTCTCCCGAACGAAAGCATTGTGTGCGTCACATTCGCTTCGGCGAAGTGGATCCATCACCGACCAAGACGGTCATGATGGATGATCCTAAATATATCAAGCTTGCAGACCTTGCCTTTGAGAAACGTCCTGCGGAAGAACTCTACGATTTATCAAGCGATCCACACCAGGTACAAAACCTTGCCGATGCTAAGGAATTTCAGAAAACCCGAAACCTACTCAGACAAAAACTCGATGATCACTTAAAGAAGAGCGGAGACCCCAGACTCACCGGCAAGCATGCATTATGGGATTATTATCCTTTTTATCGAGCACCCAAGTTTCCCGGTTGGAAAGTGGCTCCGATGCCTGCTGAATTTCAAAAAGCCCATAAAGTAAAATAATGAAAATCACTTCCACCCTGTTTCTTTTATCCATTGGATTTACTGTCTTTGGGAAGCCAAATGTTTTAATTATTATGACCGACGATCAGGGCTACCCCGAGATCTCTGCCCATGGAAACCCAGTCCTCCAAACTCCCAACCTTGATCGTCTACATGGACAGAGCCTGCGCCTGTCCGATTATCATGTCGCCCCCATGTGCACGCCTACGCGTGGGCAACTTTTGACTGGGTTGGATGCCGCCCGAAACGGAGCGGTCAATGTGAGTAGTGGTCGGGCATTGATAAGACAAGAGGTCCCCATCATGGCGAATTATTTTGGAGACGCTGGTTATTCAACTGGGGTTTTCGGAAAGTGGCACCTTGGGGCAAACTATCCCTACCGTCCACAGGACCGCGGTTTTCAGGAAAGTGTGTGGTATCCATCCTCCTCCATCCCTTCCGTTCCTGCCTATTGGGGAAACGATTATTTTGACGATGTCTACATGCACAACGGGAAGGAAAAACAGTTTAAGGGCTATTGCGCCGACGTCTTCTTTGATGAGGCAAAACGCTTCATGATGGAATCTGCGAAAAAGAATAAACCATTTATGTGCTACCTTGCCACCAATACTCCCCATGGTCCCTTCATTCCTAAAGAAGAGGACCGAAAGGTGATTGCCGATGTGCTCGCCCAATCCAAGTTTGATTACCTGAACGACGGCTTAAAGAAGAGGCTCACCCTGTATTTAGGAATGATTCGCAATATCGATTGGAACATGGGCAAACTGATGAAGTTCCTGGATGATGAGAACTTGGCCAAGGATACCATTCTGATCTTCAAGACTGACAATGGAAGCCTGCTCGGCCCTCAGTATTTCAATGCCGGCATGCGGGGAAAGAAAACTGAGATCTGGGAGGGCGGGCACCGCGTACCCTGTTTTATCCGCTGGCCAAAGGGAAATCTTGGAGACCCCCGCGACATTGATGGTCTTACTCAGGTACAGGACATTCTGCCCACGCTGCTTGATCTTTGCCAAATTAAGCCCAAGAAAAAGACCACCTTTGACGGCATAAGCCTAGCATCCGTATTCAAAGGAAAAAAGCAAGTGTCTGATGATCGAGTCCTGATCATTAATTACAGCCGCATGCCCGGCTTTTCGAATTACCCTTCGCCCCATTCACAAACCCAGATGCGGGCCGATCAGGCGGCGGTGCTTTGGAAGAGATGGCGATTGCTGGAGGATCGCGAACTCTACGATCTGGAATCGGATCCTATGCAGGAAAAGAATGTGATTGAGGATCATCCCGAAGTGGTGGCGAAAATGCGCAAGCCCCTCTATGAATGGTGGGAGGGAGTCAAGGACTTGGCCAACGAAGCCCAGAATGCTGCCATTGTTGGTACCCAATACGAGAACCCAACCAAACTTTCCGCCACCGAGTGGCTCGATGTCTTCGTTGACCAACAGGGACAAATCCGAAGGGGCGTACTGAAGAACGGCTATTGGCTAATCGATGTGGCCAAGGCGGGGCAGTATGAGATCGAGCTTAGGCGCTGGCCCAAGGAAGCCGATGGCACCATCTGCGGAACTTTGCCCGATGGCAGCGGCACGGCACTACCCATCAACCAAGCCATGCTCTTTCTGAGCGGACACAATCACTTGAACATTTCCGAAAAGAAGTCCTACCAATTTGAGGGACTGACCAAGCGGGTAAACCCCAAGGACAAAGGCGTAACCTTCACCATGAACCTGAAGAAAGGCCCCACTGCTCTGCATACCTGGTTCAAGGGGAGCGATGGAATTATGCTTAGTGCCTACTATGTCTATATGAACCGTAAAGGGATATGAATAAATATTTTTGGCTAAAAAACAGGGATTTCTGCAAATCAAAAAACAAAGATAGAAAGCCCTCAGTACGAGAGAAATAATGAAAATATTTACCAAAAGAATTTTTGCGGGAACTGCAAATATACTGTTTGTAATGCAAACCTTCTACCCGCAAATAGCAAAGGCAGGAGAAAAGCCTCTAAAATCAAATATCGAAGTATCTGGAACCGCAATTACTGATACCCTTATTAAAGTTCCAGAAGATCTTTCTCAGGTAAGTAAGACTAAGCCGGTCAAAGCATTGGCGGATCGCGTCCGCGGGCATGTGAACAGTCAGCCGCTCCGATTTCCTAATCAGCACTGGGTTCGAGGCGCGTATTATGCGGGACTGATTGCCATGTATGAAAGCACGTCGGATCGTGCCTACTTGGATGATTGCATGAAATGGGGAAAGCAGGTTTCCTGGCGGATTAAGGAGCAGGGTGGCGGGCTTTATGAAAGCGGGGCCTATCCGCTGGTTTGCGGCCAGATTTGGTATGGTTGCTATCGGGCGAAGAAGGATGAGCTGATGATGCAGCCCACCCTTGCATTTCTCGAAGACCCAAAGGTTGAGAATCCCGTGTCCGCTCCGGGGAAATGGTATTTGGAAAACACGGGGCATCGATTTGTCGATGGGCTGTTTACCGCACCTCCACTATTCGTAATGCTGTATCAAATGACGGGGGATGCAAAATACGTGGATTGGATGGATGCCTGCTTTTGGGATGTGCACAAAGAAATCTTTGACCACGATGCGGGCCTATTCTATCGGGACGCTCGTTCCAAACCCCGGAAGACGAAGAACGGGAAAAAAGTGTTATGGTCCCGGGGTAACGGGTGGGCTTTTGGGGGGCTGACCCGAATTCTGAAGTATCTTCCTAGCGAGCATCCCTCTTACCCAAAGTACAAATCTTTATATACCCAAATGGCCGAGTCATTGGCAAAGCGACAACAAGCCGATGGGTTCTGGCGAAGCAACCTCGATGATCCTGAACAATATACCATGAAGGAAAGTAGTGGAACTGGGTTCTTCTGCTACGGCATCACCTGGGGAATCAATAACGGAATTCTTAATAGAGAGCGTTTTCTGCCGGTGGCAAGGAAGGCATGGACGGCGCTTGCTTCGGTTGTTAATGAAGATGGCCAGGTTGGATGGAGTCAACCCGCCGGCGGTGGTCCCGGCAAGGTTGTGGAAGCAGATACCTCGAAATTTGGTATCGGTATATTCCTTCTAGCAGCTAGCGAAATTCATCTACTTTTTGCAAATGAAGGAAATAAACAATGAATAAGTTAAGTCTATTATGCCTGTTAACTATACTGAGTACAGGCTGTATCGGGGCGATTAAAGAGTACGACGTCTGTGTATACGGCGGTACGCCGGGCGGAATCACAGCCGCAATTTCCGCAGCACGGGAAGGAGCTTCGGTCGTGCTCCTTGAGCAGACCCGACATGTGGGCGGGCTGACCACGAGCGGCTTGAACCGCGATGAGTGCAACCACCTGGATCGCCAGACGTTGGGTGGCCTTTGTGAACAGTTTCTTGAAGAGGCCGTCAAACGAAGTAACGGCAGGTGGACGGAGGGCAATAGCCGCACTTGGCAGTCCGGAATCGCCGAGTGGGTTTTCCTCGAAATGCTGAAGAAAGCCGGTGTGGAGGTACGATATGAGCAGCTGCTCGATCAGGTAGGGAAAGACGGTACCCGAATCACTGAGCTTCGTGTGCAGGGCGGTGAGATCTACCAGGCGAAGGTCTTCATCGACGCCACCTACGAAGGCGACTTGATGGCGAAGGCTGGGGTTTCCTATGCCATCGGGCGCGAGTCTGCGGAGCAATATGGTGAATCGATTGCCGGGGTTCGCTACCTCGACGACAAGGTCGCCATCTCCCCTTTCGATGACGACGGCAAACTGCTTTTTGGTGTGATGCCAGGCAAGCCGCCGGTGGCTGGTTCTGCGAGCGAGGTTCCGATCTGCTACAACGTCCGCCTGAATCTTACCACCGAGGAGGCCAATCGGGTCCCGATTAAGAAACCGAGCAGCTACGACCCGATGCAACACGAATTGCTTGCACGCGCTCTCGAAGCGGGCTTGCTGAAAAACCTCACCTCCATTATCGGTATCTACCCAATGGGAGAAAGCAGTAAGCGGGAGCTGAATAATCGCCAGTTTTCAATCGTTTCCATGAGCATTCCGGGTGCACAAACTCCTTGGGCTGAGGCCAGTTTTGAAGAGCGGGAAGTGATTCACCAAAAATACCGGGACTATACCCACGGCATGCTCTGGTTCCTGAAAACGGATCTCCGGGTACCCGAGCGCATTCGCAGCGAGATGGCACCGTATGGGTTCTGTAAAGACGAGTGGGCCGACAACGACCATTGGCCCTACTATCTCTACATCCGTGCGGCCCGTCGTATGCAAGGGGAGATCATCCTCACGGAAGCCGATGTCATCGAAGATGTAGACAAGGAAGATGTGATCCATGTCGGCTCTCACTTCATCGACTGCCACCACGCGGCACGCTATGTTTCGGACTCCGGCCACATCATCAACGAAGGACGGATTTGGAAAGTGGGGACACGGTTCGACATTCCCTATCGCGCCATCACCCCAAAGGCTAGCGAGTGCTCCAACTTGTTAGTACCGGTATGTGCCTCGGCCAGTCATGTCGCCTTCTGCACCATCCGCTTGGAACCGACTTGGATGCAACTGGGCGAGGCGGCCGGGATCGCTGCCGTCATGGCCGCAAAGTTAGGGGAATCAGTACAGGAGGTTGATGTCAAATCACTGCAGGCTCGCTTGCTGGAGTTAGGTATACCCCTCGAGCATCCCGTAGGGCCGATGGCCTATGAAAAGAAGCGCGGCAAACCCAGAACGTTCTCGCCTGACGATGTGGTGAAGGAATTCTTCGCCAGTGCCGATAAGAATGGAGATGGAATGGCATCCCAGTCCGAATGGAATTCGGCGAGGCCCACATGGGAGTGGCTCTTTGATCCTATGGACAAAGACAAGAACGGACAACTCGACCGGGCCGAGTATAAAGCCTTCCAGGATTTCAAAAAGGAGAACGCTGACTGGCGAAAAACATTGGAATCTAAGTAACTCAAAATCGGTTAGATTCTTCGTTATGTTTTTTCCATGAGTCTAAATTTAAGAATTCGTTATCAATGATAAAACAAGAAACTAAATACTAGTTAAGAAAATATGAAAAAAATAATTTTTAGGTATCCATTCATTTTAGTTACTTTACTGCTTGGAATTTTTCCTCTTCATGCCGAGAAAAAACCGAAACCCAATATTGTCTTCTTCCTCGTCGATGACCTAGGCTGGTCCGATGTGGCTTGTTACGGTTCTTCTTTTTACGAGACTCCCCACATTGACCGTTTGGCGAAGGAGGGGGTGAAGTTTACCTCCGGGTATGCTGCTTGTCATGTTTGTTCCCCGACTCGGGCGAGTATTCTAACCGGGAAATATCCCGCCACCATGAACCTGACCGAGTGGCTCAATGGGCGTTCGGATCGACCTTATCAGGTATTATTGAATCCGGATAAGGCGATGGCTCTGGATCCCAAGGAAACTACCCTGGCCGAAGTTTTGAAGAAGGAAGGCTACGCCACCGCCCTGTTTGGTAAGTGGCATTTGGGCAGGGACACCAGTCCAACCGGACATGGCTTTGATCTTCATGTTCCACATTCCGTGAATTCCAACTTGGGAAGGAGGGGATTCTACAAACCCAAGAAAATTCCCGGTCTTGATGGTGGCGAGTATGTTACCGACCGATTGGCGGAATTGGCTGCCAACTATATCGACGGGAACAAGGATAAGCCCTTCCTGTTATATATGTCTCATTTCTCCGTACATGACCCCATTCATGGCCGTCCCGATCTCGTGGAAAAATATAAGAAGAAATTGGCCAAGATGAAACCCCAGCCCGGGCCCGATTACATTTTGGAAGGCAATCCGGACAGCCCCACCTTTCCAACAAGGGCAGAATTAAATGAACTGATCAAGCGTCCTCTCTATGCCAACAGTTACAAATCCTACCCCAATGACTTGGTGAAGGTGAAACAAAAGCAGGACAATGTACAGCTCGCCGGAATGGTGGAAGCAGTGGACCAGAGTCTAGGCACCTTGGTGGCTAAGTTGAAGCAACACGGTCTGGAGGACAATACCATCGTGATCTTCATGTCCGACAATGGAGGCATGTCGGTGATGAATGGAACCCCTGGCCGTGTGGTTCCTCAGAAACAATTGGATGCCGCCACTTCAAGTTCCAACCTTCCCCTGCGAGGTGCTAAAGGTTGGTTGTACGAGGGAGGTATTCGTGTGCCGATGATTGTGAAATGGCCCCATCAGGGAAAGAAAGATATCGTCTGCGATGAGCCGGTTATCAGCACTGACTTCTATCCCACCATTCTCGAAATGCTAGGTCTGGAATACGATCCCAAAAAGATCGATGGCAAGAGCTTTACCCGACTGGTAAAGGGTAAGAAAATGGATCGTGGTCCAATTTACTGGCATTTTCCGCATTACAGTAACCACGGGATGCAAAGCCCTGGAGGTGCAATTCGGGATGGTGATTATAAACTCCTCGAATATTTTGAGAATGGAACCGTTCAACTGTTCAATCTCGCTCAGGACATTGGCGAGCATAAAGACCTCGCCAAGATCGAGGTTGAGAAGACCAAGGAGCTTACCGATAAACTTCATCGTTGGCGGAAACAAGTGGGTGCCCAAATGATGAAGCCCAATCCGAATTATGATCCCTCCACAGACTTGTGGTCGGGTGAGAAGTAAGGTTCCTGAATTATGCGTTGACTTGACATATCTTGACATGTCAAGCCTGCGGGGTTAATTAGATTATTATGAGTGCAATTAAAATAAGCTCGAAAGTGGAAGAGTCTGCTTGGAAGAACCTCCGGGAGCTCGCCAAGGAGTCAAATCAAAGCATTTCAGGTGTTTTGACAGAAGCGATCGAGGATTATCTTCGTCGTCATCGTGTTCGCCCCGAAGTAATGAACCATCTTGAGGATTCCATGAATGCACACGAATCTCTTGGTCAAAAGTTGGCTCAATAAGTGAAGATTAATTTTCTCTCCACGGATGAGGTTCTTGCCATTCAGGAACGCTTGATCGATCGATTTGGGGGAACTCATGGGGTAAGAGATCCGGGTATACTCGAGAGTGCTCTTTACCGTCCACAGTCAGGGTATTATCAAGACTTGGCAGAGATGGCCGCGGCCTTATTCGAATCCCTCTTAATGAACCATCCATTTTTGGATGGAAATAAGAGAGTGGCTTTTTTTGGTACCGATGTATTTCTTCGAATCAACGGATATTTTCTGGATGTGAATGATGACCAGGCATACAAGTTTCTGATGAAGAAATTCGATACCAAGGCATGTGATTACGAAAACTTGCTTCCATGGATACGGAAATCAATTAAAAAACTGTAGTACAAAGTTATGAAAATTAATTTCACATTTTTATATTTTTTAGTTTCTTTCGCTACGGCGAAGGAAGCTGATTGGCCGAGTCAGGAGATTTATTCCGGATCGCATGTCAATTCCGCCACTGCCCATGATTATACTGGGGATGGAAAGCAGGAGATCCTCTTCTCCGCTGAAGGAAAGTTCTTCATGTATTTTGCTCCGAAATATGACAAGCCCTTTATATTTGCGAAAGCCGAGCCTCGGTATGCCAAGATGAAACCCCGTTGCATTCATTGCGTCCTTCATGATGTCGATGGGGATGGGGATCTCGATTTTGTGGGTTCCTATGTACGCGAAGTGTTCTGGCTCGAATGTCCAGACACGAAACCGACCACTACCCAATGGAAAATGCATCTGATAACCGATCAGATCTTTGGGGTTCATTGTATACGCTCTTTTGATATAGATCAGGATGGTAAGAATGATTTGATCACCAATGATTTTAGCGATGACAAGGGACCCTATTCTCGATCCGTTTGCTGGCTCAAACCCAAGGTGTCAAAAAAGAAACCCATTGATTGGACGATCATTCCCCTCGCCAAAGGTACAGCACAGGGAGGCAGTCACTACTTCGACTTTGGCGATGTGAATGGAGACGGGCGCATCGACTTTGCGATGGGGGCGAAGGGTAAACCTTTTGAAAACGGAAATTACTTTGCGGTTTATTATTCGGGGAATGATATCTCCAAGCCCTGGCGAAAGGAATTACTCCCCGGTGCCGGTGAACAATTTGGAGCCACCCATGCCGCCCCTGCGGATGTGAATGGAGATGGAAAGATGGATATCCTCGCGACTCGTGGCCATGGGGTGGGGGTTATGTGGTTTGAGGCGCCCAATTGGAAACAGCACATGATTGATGACACCATTGATTCGACCCATTCCACTGATTTTGGAGACATCGATGGGGATGGGGATATTGATATGAGCACGGTTGGATACGAGTCCAAGTTGGCAGTCTGGTACGAGAATGACGGCAAGGGGAACTTCACCCGTCACATTCTCAGTCGTGATCAAATGGCTTACGATACCATGATTACCGATCTAGATGGGGACGGACACAAGGACATCTTGGTCGCCGGCCAACGCAGCCAGAATGTGGTTTGGTTCAAAAACCCCGAGAATTAAATAAGAGTCAAAAATCAATTAGAAGCGATAGGCCCGTTAAGATCATGCTTTTTGAAGAAGTCCCAAAGTAAGTGGTTGGTATTGGAACCATTAAGATCAAGGTCAAACCAGACATGCCCCCCGTTCTTCACTTTGTAATGTTCCACCCAGGTCGTTCCATTGGAATCTGAATAAACAGACTTTTCCACATTTACATTGCCGGATGTCAGGTTGGTTACTTTCGGGCTGGAATTGGCCCCGTTCTGATTTGCCCAGTAGGTAAGGATATCGGAAGTCGAAGTGCTCCCATCTCCGCCGTTATAAGCTAGGACGGAGTCAGATGTGCCATGAATATTGATCATAGGAACGGGATTGGTTGGGTCCGGATTACCGTCAAGCATGGTCCCGGAAACGGATCCGATGGCTGCGATCTTGTCGCTCATCGATCCACCAAGAAAATAGGACATCATTCCCCCGTTTGAATATCCACAGGCGTAGATACGATTTGCGTCCACCTGGTAGCTTTGAGAAATGGAAGAGATCATGGCACTTACAAATCCAGTGTCATCTGCAGAGCTTTTATTATCACCTCCTGGAAGAGAGGCATTCCAGTGACCAGATCCGTAACTATCGAGCGAGCCTTGCGGGTAAACCAGTAGAAAATTTTCCTGCTCGGCAAGTGAACGCATGTCTGCAGATGTAAGGTGGCTATTGTGCGTTCCTCCATATCCATGGAAATTAAATAGTAGAGGGATCGGGGATATATTGTCGTAGGATTTAGGTACATACAGAAGATAATCTCTAGTGACTCCGTTGAGCTGTAAGTTGAGACTAAGAATACCTTCTGGAGTACTACTTGAATTATCCTTGGATGTATCATCCGATTTGTCGTAATAGTCCCACCAATTTTCGTATTCTGATTTATCAGATGAATCACTTTTGGAACCTGAGTTGCTGGTATTCTCCGCATTTTGATTGGATGAACCAACGGCTACCACGGCGGCCCATTTTTCCATACTTCGATCATAGAGATACCAGGTTTGGTTGGAATCTTTCCAACGGTAAAAGTTACCATCGGTTCCGGTATGCCAAAAATGCCAGCCTTTTTCTTTGTGGCTATACACCCAGGGAAACTGTCCATGCCAGTACCATTCAGTGGTATTAACATTGGCATGTAATCCACTCAAAACGATGAGAGACAAAACATATAACCTGAATAATTTTGGTAATAAAATTGATGCGAAACTACACATATTTAGAAACAAACCCTTACTTTGATAATAGTCAAATTGAATGAAGTTTTATATCGTAGAGAATCTAATTTTCAAAAAATCCTTATTCGAGCATACTGTTCCTTGCTTTCTCTAAATTACGAAAATTATTATAACGAATTGAAGTTGTGCTTGTGGCGGAACGGTTTGAAAGAGATATATGGAATATGCTAGAAGTGTCCTCCAGAGTATCGATTCCCATGACTGAAATTCAGTTACAGGCAGTACGATCCCAGGGTGCAGGCGGGCAGAATATAAACAAGGTATCAACGGCTATACATTTATTTTTCGATATCCGGGCCTCTTCTTTACCCGAAGTTTATAAGTCCCGCTTGTTAAAGATAAAAGACCGAAGGATCAGTCCTGCGGGAATCGTAATTATCAAGTCTCAGGAAGCACGCACTCAGGAGACCAACCGGGAAAAAGCACTCGCCCGGTTGAAAGAGTTGATCAAGGAAGTGATGCAGGTTCGCAAGTCCCGGCGGGCAACTTCTCCAACACGGGGATCCAAAGAACGCCGTCTGCAGGCCAAAGATACCCGTTCGAGAACCAAAAAATTTAGACGTCGTCCCGGTATGGATGATTAAACAGAAAGAAAAATAATGAAATTAGATGCATACGAAAAAGAACTTTTACAATTAGATGATGATGGGCAAATTTCCGTTCAGTCTCCAGATCCTAAAGAAAAAGAGGCCCTGATCGCGGCTGCCCGTGAAACCTTACAAAAAGATAAACGAATCAATATCCGTATGTCCGGTCGCGATCTTCTCTCTCTAAAGAGAAAAGCCAATCGCTTTGGTATGCCTTACCAAACCCTGATCTCCAGTATTCTTCATCAATATGTTTCTGGAGATCTCAAACATTCGCAGGTTGAGGAAACCCAGTCAAAATATCGCCGCCTCAAGAAATAATTCTACTTCACTCTTCTCAATTTCGATGATTGTAAATAATAAACCGTCGTGCTACGGTTATTTACTTGAAAAGTTTTAGTAGAGATCAGGTTTTGAGAGCCTTGCAAAGACTTGGCGAGTTGGCGGATCAACAGTCCGCCCAATTAAATATCTGTATCTATGGAGGATGTGCAATGATGCTCGCTTATGACCGCAAAAGGATTACGCGCGATATTGATGCCGTTTTTTATCCTTCAGAAAAAGTGCAGCCCTTGATTAAGCAGGTAGCCGAGGAACAAGGATTGTCTGTTGATTGGTTGAATGACGATGTCCGTCAATTTCTTTCTACTCAGGAATCAAAGCGGACATTACCCATCGAGCTCCCTGGTCTGCAAGTGACCATACCTACCGCCGGCTATCTCTTGGCGATGAAAGCCTTAGCCTGTCGACGGGCTCTCCCCGGATACAAAGGGGACGAGACCGACTTACGCTTTCTTATACGCAAACTCGGGATTTCCACTTTTGATGAAATTCAGGATTGGATAGATAAGTTTTATCCGGACGATGTTCCGCCAGCGGGTGACCGTGCCTTTCTCGAACAATTAATTCGGGAGGAGGTAACATGAAGGAATCCAATAACCGTCCGACCACCTTGTTTGAGGTCGCGGAGCAGGCACAAAGTCTGGAAGAGTTTGGCTTGCTTCTCAGGGATTGGATTCATCACATAACGAGGCGGGATGTAAGTAATCGTCCTGCCTTATTAAACGCCTTGCAGAAATTACCACCTAGCTTGGAAAAAAAATTTGAAAAGGGTGAAGTTGCCGATGCTTATCTGGCCGCCTATGCCGAATGGATTTCGGATCATGCAGGAATACCCCGTCCATCTTGGGTAAGACAAAAGCACAGAATCCTTGATGAACCATGGTTTTCAGATAATGCCCGGGCAGTATTGATGGTGGATACGCCTGGTTCTTTCAGGCAAAGAGGGATATTTACAATTCCAGAAAATGTGGTTCGCTTGCGCCGAGGGCGCCCACGGGTCAGTGCAGAGCAAAAAAAGGCCAAGGCCCGTGCCCGCGATCAGCGATATCGAGAAAAAATTCGCCAAAAGTTAAATAAGCTTAAGCAACTGGAAGAAGCCGGGTTAGTGTAGATCAAGTTCCTGTTTGTGAATTTTATTTTCCGGAGATCTCAAACCTTCGCAGGTTGAGGAAACCCAGTCAAAATATCGCAAAAAAAACCGTGGCAAAGATTGAGAAATTCAGACGTCGTCTCAGTCTGGACAATTGAATAAAATTCGCTTAATTCAATTTCAAAAGTGTTCTTTAGCTCGTCAATAAGCAGACTAGTCCGATTAGGAAAGTAAATACGGCAAAACCGTTATGCACTCCAAATGTAACTTCGTATATAAAAGGGGAAATTATGATCAATGAACTGGTTATCATAATCATTATGTAGCCAATCCTTATAAGTATTTTCATGAAAGGCATTTATTTGAGCCCTCCTCCTTTGTCTTTTTGAAATTTTTAAAACGAATAGGCATACGGTAACAAAATTGGTAGTCTTCACTTACCAAATCATTCTGTAAATAGAAAATTGAGTTCATCATTTTTTAAGGTGTGCATATTCATCAATTATTGTTTGATGGTAATACACTAATTCTTTCGCTTTTTCTTTGGTTTTCTTCGACTCATTATAGCGCTTTTACAATTTATTAATTTCTAATTTTTAATGCTCGCCACTTTGACGATTTCAGCATCTATAGATGCGCATGGTAGATGTGGATATACAACCCGGCCAGCGCTGGGTAAGTGATGCCGAGCCCGAGCTTGGGCTTGGAGTGGTCATGAGTGCGGGTAGTGGACGGGTTTCCATTCTCTTTCCTGCGGTCGATGATCGTCGCGAATATGCTCTCGATTCCGCACCCGTTCGCCGGGTCGCCTTTGAAGAGGGAGACAATATAAAGACTCACGATGGACAATCCGGTTCCATTGAAGCGGTTAAGGAAGATGGTGGCTTCTTACATTACCAGGTAAAAGGGGAGTGGGTCCCGGAAGCCATCTTGGCGGATACCATCAGTTTTTCCAACCCTCTAGATCGTCTCATGGGCAGACAATTCGATGAGCCCCACTTATTTAATGTTCGAAAAGAAGCCCTAAATTGGCAGGCCAAAATTCGCAAAGCCCCCAACCGTGGATTCACCGGTGGACGGATCGATCTCATCGAACACCAGCTCTACCTCGCCCAGGAAGTAACCAGTCGTCTGCAACCACGCGTCCTCCTCGCCGATGAAGTCGGATTGGGAAAAACCATCGAGGCCTGCCTCATTCTTCATCGCCTCCATCTTACCGGCCGGGCCGAACGGGCCCTGATAATTTTGCCCGAGTCTTTAATGCATCAATGGTTTATTGAATTGCTCCGTCGGTTCAACTTGGTTGCCAGCCTGTTTGATGAAGAACGCTGCCAGGCCATCGAAAGTGCCGATCCGGAAATGAACCCCTTTCTCGATAGCCAAATCGTCTGCGTAAGTCTTGATTATCTTACCCGTTCTATCGAACGCTACACCCAGGTACTCGATGCTGAGTGGGACCTCTTAATTGTCGACGAAGCCCACCACCTCGAATGGACACCCGAACTTGCCAGCACCGCATACCAAATGGTGGAAGGTCTGGCAGAGAAGATTCCATCGGTTTTGCTCCTTACCGCCACTCCTCAACAACTCGGCCCAGAAGGACACTTTGCCCGCCTCCGTCTGCTCGATCCCGCCCGCTATAACAACTTGGAAACTTTTATCGAAGAGAGCGATCACTACCAGGAAATGGCCGAACTCGTCGACCGGATCGATGGCAAAGAGGAACTCACATCCACCGATTGGGAGATTATCCAAAAGAGCTCATCCCATCTCCACGACCAGTACTCCGGTAAAAAATCTCTCACCTCGGCCGAGCGTGCCAAGCTTACCAAAAACATCATCGATAGTTTTGGCCCCGGTCGTGTCATGTTTCGCAATACCCGGAAAGCCCTCAAGGGCTTCCCCAAGCGCCAACCTGTGCTTTATCCGCTAGATTCTGCCACGGAGGGAAACCCTGCATTCGATCAAAAAATCCAATGGTTGATTTCCTGGTTAGCCGATAACGAAAAGGAAAAAGTCCTGCTTATCTGTAAAACCAAGGCAATGGTCGAAGAAATTTACGAAGCCGTTCAGAAACAGGTTAATCTAAACCTCAGCCAGTTTCATGAAGGATTAAACCTGATCCAACGCGATCGTCAGGCCGCTTACTTTGCTGACCCCAAAGGTGCCCGTGTACTCCTCTGCTCGGAGATCGGAAGTGAAGGGCGTAACTTCCAATTTGCCCATCACCTCATTCTTTGGGACCTCCCCGAAAACCCCGAACTCTTGGAACAACGCATTGGCCGGCTCGACCGAATTGGCCAGACCGATACCATCCACATTCATCTTCCCTACATTCAAAATTCGGCTGAAGAAGTGTGGGTCCAGTTTTATAACAAGGGAGTCGGCATCTTTGAACATCCCGTCCCCACGGCTTTGATTATTGCAGAAACCTTTGGGGAAGAACTTGAAAAGTTGAGCAATAAATTTGATGCCGATGCTCTTCAGTCCCTTATGACTGATGTTACCGATGCACGAAAAGACCTTGGTGAAAAACTCGAAAATGGCTACCTTCGCCTGCTTGCCCGTAACTCGAATAAGCCCGGTCAAAGCGAACTGCTCCGTGAACAAATCCAGTCATCCGATATCGACTCCGCTTTTGAGACCTTTGCCACCGACCTTATGGAATATGTTGGCCTGCGCGTCGAAGACCTGAGTGACCGTCGCTATTTATTTAAGCCCGAGTATGGTCAAATGGACAGCCTGCCCGGACTCGACCCCGAAGGCATGATGGCCACCTTCGATCGTACCGACGCCCTCAACCGGGACGATATTCAATTCTTCACTGCGGATCATCCACTCCTTCGCAACTCACTCGACTCCCTACTCAGCAGCGAAAAAGGCAACGCCGTACTCTCTGTTTACCAAGGCACTGAAGCACCCGGTATCTTCCTTCAGGTTACCTACCTAGTTGAGTGCGTGGCCCCCCGCCATTTACATATCGATCGCTACCTACCGATTAGCCCCACCACACTTTGGCTCGATCATACTGGGGATGCAATATCCGCTCCTGACTTTTCCGCCGGAAAGATCAATCCCACACCGGATACCGATGATATCCTGGGTAACTCTGGAATCAAACGCCTGGTCAAAAAAATGCTCCGATCCGCCGAGGCTCAAATGTTCAAAGTGACCGAAGACTTGGTCACCGAAGCCGGAATTGCTGCAGAGAAAGAACTCCAATCTGAAATCTCCCGCCTACAAAACCTCGCCCGCCTCAACCCATCGGTGGACCAACAAGAAATCAAAAATTTACAAACCCACCAAACTTCTATCGAGGAAGCCCTTGCCGAAACTCGCTTTCGCTTGGACTCTTTGCACCTCGTGGTTGTCCAAAGCTAAGGGGATTTCACCCTTCACTCTTTCTGTCTTCACTCTACCTTAACACCTAAAATCAACCTTTTTGCATGATATAAAATGCATTAATCGAGATTTAGGCACTTGAGAACTAAGATTTAGGCAAAAACCTGATTATGCATGATGTATCAGGCATAAATCGATATCTATGGGCTAACATAGAAAATAGTAGAGGAATCTCGCATCGTGCTTGAGAAGGAACTCAGCTTAGTTTCTCCGTCTTAACCCCGCAGTCGATAAATCAGAAATCAAAAACTTACAAACCCACCAAACCGAACTCGAAGAAGACCTTGCCGAAACCCGCTTTCGCTTGGATTGTCTTCACTTGGTGGTTTGTGAGAATTGAAGATTACTTTGCAACTTGATTTTGTTGCCAGAGAATTCATGATCTACTTATGCAATCCGCTCTAATCATAGCTTTTTACTTCCTTGGACTTTTGGGTGGGGTTTGGTTTCTATGCTTTCGTTCTAAAACCTTCAAGGATCGCAAGAAACCGGTCGGAGAAAAAATGCTCAGACCCCCTGGTCATTCTCTTTTCGAAAAGGTCGAGATGCTGATGGACAGAATGAACTTGCTTGTGCTTTTAGCAGGGTTGCTTCCCATACTTTTGATTCAGATTATTGGTAGTCCATTGACGGAACTGGTCCTTAACCAAACCAATCAATTTCTAATTGTTCTTTTACCTTTTGTTTTGGGGGTTTGTATTGCTTATTTTATTTCAAAAAAATTACTAAGTTTTAGCCATAACTTGCTTGGTCTCAAAGGAGAGAGATTAGTTGGGGAAATACTCAGTAAATTAATGAAAGATGGTTTTGATGTCTTTCACGACTTCCCTTTGGAACCGGATGGGAAATCTCCAAATATCGATCATATTGTGGTTGGACCAAACGGAGTTTTTGCTATTGAAACAAAAACCTGGCGCAAGCCTAAGGAAACTTCAGATGGAAAGAACTGGGAGGTTACATTTGATGGCAAGCAGTTGAAATTCCCTCACTTTACAACAAAGAAAGGAATTGGGCAGGCGACTCAAAACGCCCGCTTGCTTTCAAAGCACTTGAGTGCAAGCACAGACGAAACAATCTGGGCAGTTCCGATTCTTGCTCTCCCTGGATGGTTTGTCAGTAGTAAGAGTATTGATCCATTGATCGTTGTTAACCCTAAGCAGATCCGTAGGGCAATTCTTGCGAAAGACAAAACGATCGAAGAGAGCCTGCAGAAGAAGATCGCTTACCAGCTTGAATTAAGGTGCCGCGATGTGGAGTTTTAATCCAAATGCAAGATCTCGAAAAATTATGGGATGAATTAAATCGGCAGCCGTTGCATCGGTTTGCGGATTGGCCGAATCGGGATGTTCCTAAGGGGCAACCTGGGGTCTATCTTATTTATCAGGGGAATGATTTAAAATATGTTGGGATGGCGAGTGCTAATCTGTACGGTCGTTTGACTCAGCACGCTCGTGGGCGTCGCAGTGGGGATCAGTTTTGTGTGTATGTGTCTGATCGATTGGTGATGAAAAATTTAACCGATGAACAAATAAAAGGAATTAGCTTGGGGACTTATTCTTTGGATCATCAAATACGAGACTTTATTCGAACGGAATTATCTTATTGTTATGTACTGGTTTCGGACGATCCTACCGCTCGGGCTCTAGAAAGGTATGGACTTCAAATTGCCAAAGGGCAGGGGGCGGAGTTGTTGAATACCTTATGATTTAACTTTCAATAAACTCTTCTTTGAGCTGAATTGGCAATATTTCTGCCATTTCCCATGTAACATTCATCGGTTCTGCTCCTGTGTGTTCTTTGTATGTAAGTTGGCCAAGATAAACAAAGGGGGCAGCCTTTTTACCTGCCATCTTGTGCTTTCTGACGAATAGGTGAACATCGCTGTTATCTTTTGCATGATTAATAATTCGTAATCCGGAATTATTTTGTGCAGATGAGCGGTTCTGGCTCTGCCAGTGAAAAGTTTGTGAATCGATAAAATAGTCGTGGTAGCGGTGTTCCTTACCGTGATTTCTTTTGTTTATGGTGACGAGTAGGATTTGTTTGTTTATCGCTTTGGGGCATACATGGCCTTGTTCCCAAAGACCTTTGTTAAATTCTAAACCAAAGAGTGGCGGAATATCTTCACGCATGTAGCGTTGGTGCAAATATAGATCAAAGGGATTTATGATTTCCTTGAAGCGTGCACGGGTACGCATGTTTTCATTTGCCTGAATAGTTTCGTACTCTGGGTTGAGGGCAATTAAGTCGTATTGATCGTGTGTCGTTTTATTAACTTTACGGAGGAGGTATTGGTCACCTCCGGATTCGGAGTCCGTTTCTATGGCAACGATTTGATTGTTTAAACTGCCAGCAGATTGCGGGCTGATGTTTTCAAATAATAGGTGGTCGCCATCACAGATTGGATTGGTGCCGCCGTTCATGGAGTTGCCTTTTGCTCGGGCAATGAAGTGGATAGCCGGGTTGAGCTTTCCGTATTTAATTGGTAGCTGGGTTAGTTCGATCGCTTCGCGTTCATGCGGGCTTTCGGCAAAGAATCCACAGGCAATTTGTAGGTCGGTGAAATAAGGGATTTCTGAGCCTTGATCTGTACCGTCGACTTCGGGCGGCGTGGAGCTTGGTTCTTGGTTACTTCGAGATTCGTAATTGAGATAGCGGAGGTTGACTAATTCTTGAGTGAGTTCATTGAGTGATTCGACGTCACTTGCTTGTACATTTTGATGAAATCGAAATGAATTTCCTTCTTGGGTAAAGTATTTGGGTCTGTTTTCAGAGTGTTTGCCTAACCATGCGTGGACCGGGTTTCTTTTCCAGTAGGATATCCAGGCTTTTTCTGTTTTTGGATCTTGGTTAATAGAGGTAAAGAATTCTTGGGGTATATCGCCCGCAAGTTGGGTTCTTCGTTTAAGAGTATGCCAAGACTTTGTCGATAGTGTATCAAGGTCGACCGGTGTTGAGAAACCATTGAGGTCGAGGAAGGTCTCCATCAGAACAAGTTTAAACGATTTTGACAGGGAGGTAACTTCTAGTTCTTGGAGGAATTCTCCGTGCTGGTGAGCGACTAATTCAGTATCCGGTTCTAAATCTTTTTCACTGATGAGTAGGTTGATCCAACTTCCATATTCTTTTTTGATTTGCACGAGGGAACCACCCGCAAGATAGAACTCGGATGCGGTAGGGCGTCTGCCCAGTGATTCTTTTAATGATCGGTAGGTATCGAGGTGAGTATCAATTTTGGTTTGGATTAATTTCTCTAAGAATTCAATCGCTTCTAAATCGTAGTTTACATAGCAACCATCCGCTAATTCGATTGAACCTTCGCGAATCTGTTTGATGAATTGTTTTCTGTCTTGGTTCGTTACTCCGATTTGAAAGAGAGCTTCGGCTTTTTTGAAAAAGCTAATGTGGTTACCAATTAAATCGAGTACAACGAGTTTTTCTTTTCCGCTTTCTTTTGCTTGCCTGAGTCCGCGTCCAAGTTGTTGAAGGAAGATGATTTTGGACTCGGTGGGTCGAAGCATCAGGACTGTGTCAATCTTGGGCAGATCGACTCCTTCGTTAAATAGGTCGACGGAAAATATTACTTCAATTTCGCCACGGTTAAGTTGGTCCAGTGCTTCATTTCGGCGGAGTTTTGATTGACTGTGAATGGATGCACATCGAATATTTTTCCGGTTGAAAAAATCCGCCATGAAATCGGCGTGTTTAATCGAAATGCAAAATGCGAGTGTTCGGTTTTGTTTACGCTCTGCCCAATTTTGGAAAGCGTGTTCAGCACGGGCCTCAGTGGCTAATTGGTTTTGGAGTTCTTCAGGATCAAATTTTCCGTTTCGCCATGAGATTTCTTGGTAGTCGACTTCGATATCTGCAATGCCGAAATAAGTAAAGGGGCAGAGGACAGATTGGTTGATCGCTTTGACCATGCCGTTTTCAAAAACCAAATTATTATCGCACAGGGAGAGGATATCAGCTTGATCAGTACGTTCTGGGGTTGCGGTAAGACCTAATAAGAATTTTGGAGTGAAGCCTGATAGCAGTCGTTTATAACTAGCAGCACCAGCATGGTGAAATTCATCGACTATAATGTAGTCGAAGTAAGTTTCGTTAAATTTATCCAGGTGAGTTTGACGGCCCAGGGTTTGAATGGATGCAAAGAGTATATCTACATTCTTATCTTTCTGGGTACCGGTATATTTACCAACTTTAGCATCTTCGAATATTCGAACAAAAGTTTCCTCTGCTTGGGAGAGGATTTCCTCACGGTGGGCAACAAAGAGAATCTTTTTCGCTTTGGTTTCTAAACAGTCAAAAGCGGCAAGCCAGGTTTTGCCAGTGCCGGTTGCCATGACGACCAAACCACGAGCATTTCCTTCGATACGACACTTCTTGAGGGCGAGTAATGCTTCTACCTGAATTGGATTCGGTTTAACGGGAGGAAGGCATTCTTTTTCTACTTCAACTCCGCTCTTTATTTTGTCCTGAGGAGTTTTTGATTCGTATTCATCGCGGTATATATCGATCCATTCATTTGATAAATGAACCGCTTGTGGATTTTCGAACAGAACTTTGAACTTTGAGCAGATTTCCTGGAATGCACTTTGATTTTCAGATGAAGTAATTCTTAGGTTCCATTCTAACCCATGATTTAATGCGGAATGGCTTATATTACTAGAGCCTACATAAGCGACGCCATCTTTTGATGACCTGTCTTCACGATGAACAAAGATATAGGACTTCATATGGAAAGCAGTATTTCCAGATTCATATATTTTAACCTGGGCCCCTTTTTCTTGTAGGATCATTAAAGCTCGGAGAGCTTTGGGCTCCGTTATGTGAAGATAACCACTAGTAATAATCCTGATTTTTACATCTGCTTCTAATGCATCCTCTAGTGCAGGCTTAATAAGCTCTAGTCCAGATGATCGAATAAAAGAAACCGCAATATCAATCCGTGTTGCTTGATTGATAGCCGCAATTAGTTTTGGCAGGAAATGATCACCTCCTCCAGTAACTAGGCTTTGCTCAGAAATGTTCATGAAGGAAATCGATAAAAGAGATGTGCGTTAAATTAAACATACGATCGTATTAAAATAACGACCATGAAAGTTATATAAATCGACTGCAATTCGATTCTAGTCTTTCAGTCGTTTATCCGATTAGTCTCGTCTTGATATAGGTGAGTTTGACGAAGTTTTTCATTTCGGGCTGGCTACGGAAAATCAAAAGAATAGTTTTTAATTACTTAACTTGTGATATTCCAAATTATTCCAAGTAGTTCAGAGTCTGGATGTTCGAGGTTTTGGCCAAGTGAATGTAGGTTATCTTTAAGGTATTGATTAACTTGTTTTTCAAACAAGGCCAGCTTTTCGAATTCTTTTTCATAGTTACCTTGAAAATCAAAGTTTGTGCCAAAAGTGGTTTTATTCAGGTGATCAAGTAACTCCCAGTCCTTGTAGTTTTTTAGGTCTTTTGAGTTTAATTCCAAACCATAGATGTAGGAGGAAACACTTTCATTCTCAGTGGTGATTCGATTGAAAACTCTTATTATTGCTAGAGGTTTGAACTTTGAATCAGTCTTTACTAAGCAAAGACAGTCTTCATAGTTTTCTGCTTGTTTCAATGCTCGGTCAAAAACAGGAAAGCCAACTGCAATTCGATTTTCTTCCACTTTCTTTCCCAAAGTTGATTGTCGATTGAAAATTATATTTTTCATCTCTTTTCGATCACTTCTTTTTTTCCATTCTTCTGGAGTAATGAGGGAGATGCAATCCTCATTTTGCGTAAGTCTTCTTTTATTATTTGAAGCGGCTCGTTTAAGAAAGTTTTGAAGATCAGGAAGATCGAGCTGAGGAATCGCACCGATTGCGTTTTGAAAATCGAATTTGGATGCATTTCCAACCAAATTAGTAACAGTTTCCATGATATCCTTTCCACCAAGTTGCCCTGCCTTAATATCAACCCAGTCCTTAAGGTTTTCGGGCTTTTGCTCGATCGCTTCAGAATAGATCTCTTCAAAAAGTGAAGGATTGGGAACTCCAAGTATGAGATCACTTAGGTCTTCAGGTGTATCCATAACTTCCTTCATCGATCGCATGATTGTATTAATCTTTTCAGTCAGGTGGTTTCGAATTTTGGATTCAATCGTTTCTGGATTTGATATATTATAAACCAATACTTTGTCTTTTTGTCCTATCCGGTTTAAACGACCCACTCGTTGGTGAAGCCTCATCGGGTTCCATGGCATGTCAACCTGAACAAGCACATGACAATTTCCTTGCAGATCGACACCTTCACCTGCTGCCTCAGTAGAAACAAGAAAGCGAATCCCACCAGTATTAAATTGTTCAGCAAGTTCTCTTCTGTTCGATGACAGCTTAAACTCTTCTCCTGAATCTTTAATCACTAAGTAGTTATCTCCGTTTATAAATCCAACGGATTGATGCCCATACTTTTTCCTAAGTAGTTTAACTAAAAGACCCTGGGTTGCTTTATATTCCGTGAAGAAAAGAATGGAGTCTTGTGAGTGTTCAGATTCAATTAAATCTAGAATGACTTCCATCTTAGATTCGGATTTTACCTCGCTCGCATATCCAATTAATTGATCAATGGATATTTCCTCATCCCTACATACCTTGATTAAAGAATCTAGGATTTCCTTTGTTCTATCTTCAACGGATTCAAGCTCGTGTTCTGTTGCACCTGATTCTTTTAGTGCATTGAGATTCCTCGCATATTCATCTTCTGTATCCGTTTTTATTTTTTGAAAGTTTTTCTTTCGGTTGCGAAGAGCAGATAATATAGCAGCCACAGAGCTTGCAGCTAGTTTTTGCATGGTTGCTAAAATTAAACCTACTGCACTGCCTTTTTGATTAGATAATCCTTGCGAGTATGTTCTTCCTTCAAGAATAAAGTTTTCCAGGCAATGGTAAAAGAATTCTTCTTGTTCGCTGTAAGTGTACTGAAGGTTGATTGTTTTTGGGGCTTGAAATAGCTTATTGCCATTCAAATCCGTTACTTCTTGCTTGTTGTTGCGAATTACAGCCTGGTTCAAATAGGGATATTGATCAGCCGGATTTTTGTTTGGGTCAAAAAGATCTGGACGAAGCAAACTAAGGAGTGAGAAGAAACCAAAGTTTTTTCCCCGATGTGGGGTACCTGTGAAAAAAAGCAGAGAATCAACCTTTTCCTCTTTATCCAAATGACCAACCAACCTGTATGCCTTTGTTGCACCGCCTCTTTCCTTAACATTAAGATGATGAGCTTCGTCTACTATAATTAAGTCCCAGCCTTCATGTTCCACAAGTCTATCCCATCTTCCACCCTTATCATTTCTAAGGGTGTGAAACGATGCGATGACTGCGTTATGTTTTTCCCAGAATCGGTCATTTGTTTGATCCATTTCAGGACTGTATTCAGAAGATCGAATGTCAAACATATCAAACAGCCTTTCAGACCATTGTTTGACAAGGGATGCGGGGCACATAACTAAGAACCTATTAATTCTCCCACTTGATTTAAGAGCCCATAGGGCAAGGCCTGCCTCAATGGTTTTACCTAAGCCCACATCATCTGCAATAAGCCATCGTGTTGGCCAGTCTTGGGTGATTTTTTGGCAGACCCATAATTGGTGAGGGAAAAGCTTTATTTTGGAGGGCGAAAATACCCCCCACGCCTTATTTATACTCTGAATCGTTACAGACTGCACTCTTGCAATGGTACGATTAGCATCATTGAACTTTTTTGCCGAAATTTCAGAACCAACTGTTGCACGGTTCTGTAAGTCTTCTTTTTTGCACTCTTGGATTTTAGTGCCAAACCGGGCGATAATCGTTTCGCCACGGTCGAGTTCTATAATTCCTTCGCCATATTCTTTATGAAAGATTTTTATTTGATCACTCATTTCCTTTTATCTTTGAACTATAGGAGTAAATCTACTATCAGACTGAAAAAGAAGAGGTATATGAAAGCAATAGTCGAATGTATAATCTTCTTCTGTTGTTCCTAGTTTTTCTTTTAAAAAATCAGAAATAACTTTCGAATCGGTAGAAGAATGAGCTTCTTCAGTTAATCCTTGGCATCCTAATTGAATCATGAACTTACGAATACTTTTCTTCGGCAAATAACAATGATCATAAAAAGCAGTACCTTTTCCTTCGCCAGTTATTCTGGCAAATTCAGCCATGATAAAGTGAGCACCAAGGCTAACATCTTTGGTGATCATAGGGGAAGTTATACCTGTTCCATCAAGATTCGTGTTTTGCTTTAAATCTGTTATCCCTTTTGAATTAGAATTCCCTTCATCTAAATAAGAAAAAATATTTCTAACATAATCCTCTAAATACCTTGAAAATTTGAAAAAACTTGGAAAACATCCAAATAGTTGAAAATGATTTTGACCTGAACTTTCTTCTTCTTCAATCCATCGTTCCAGAAGATTTAACCACTCTACTGGGTCTGCTTCTGGTGCGGCAAAGGTATCTAAATATTTTTCTCTTTCACATTTTTCTATAAAACCTTTGGTTACCTGTGGCCATGCAAACCCAAACCTAAAAGTTAGCGAAGCTATGAAAATTTTAAGCCATTCTTTTCTAGTGCTTACATCATTTTTTGAAGCTTCCCAATCCGGAGAAATTATTGGGTCTATTGAACCAGGGTAGAACTTTTCTTTGTATAAATTTATGAAATGATCTTTGCGGTCTCTAAATTCCTTAAGGATCAAGTGTAAATATTCACCACTATTAGAGAAGTGCTGTTCCCGGTAATGGTCTTCCTCATCTTCAGGCTCACCGTCTTCCTCGTCAGTGTATAAGTTGTTTAATGTTTCTGGAAAGAGTTTACCTATGATTACTGCTTTTTCTCTATCTGATAAAATCGAACTTTTAAAAATGAATTTGAAGAGGTCTTCTTTTATTAACCAATCTGGGATATGGTCGTTTGTTGCTATTCGGTGGCAAATAGAATCGGTTAATGTTGAGTTGAATATTAAAAATTTCAAAAATTCTGTTTTTGTACTCACAGATGAGAAATTAGAACACCAATTTAGAATGGTAGATTCTTTTGGACATTTAAACTCATCTCTACAAGTTTTAAAGAAAGTGATAGCATGTTCACTTGTAGTAATTTCATCACATAGCAAGACTTCATCTGGTGCAAATCTGCAAAGAAGCGTTTCTATATTTGTGTAAGTATCTTCCTTTGATTGTGATGAAAAAAGAAGTTCTTTAGGATCCTTCCATTGATTTGCCTTTGATTGGAATCTTATTTGAGAAAGAGTTTTTTGAGTTTCTTTCCATGGGTTATTTTCTGAATACACAACATCATATTTCCCGATTAGCTGTTCTGTGAATAACGATCCTAATCTTTCTGCATCAGCCTTATTTGCCTGTTTGCCATTAAACCAAACCGGATCTTCAGATACTAGCTCGTTCAGACCAAAAAATTGGGGTGAGAAATCCTGTACTAAAAATCTACTAAGAATTCTTTCCACATTTTGCGAAACCGAAGTACTTAGTATTTTATTGAGATGATCCCATTCTTTTATTGTATCTAGATGTTCTGCTAGTTTTGAACAAATTTTATACTCAACCTCGCCCTTTTTTAGGAGTTTTGGGTTTGATTCGATTCCGTTTGGAATAACTCTTTTTTCACTAATGAACCAACCATAGCCTGTTGCCTGATTATCTCCCCAAAGAAGAAGTTCAATTAAATCTAGACCGGATTGGTCTTCGTCATCTCTAAATCGATTGTTTAGATTTGTAGCAAAGAGAGACCATAGAGAATTCCATAATTCATAGTCAGTATGGATGGCTTCATTCTCAGTGTATTGCCATAATTCTAATAACCCCTTTTGCAAATCAGATTCCATCTCTTGGATTACTTTCTCGTTAAGCGAACGGTCTCTGTGCAAGCTTGCCCTTCCTATATCCAAGTGAAATGAACCATTTAGAATAAATCCTAATCCTAGTTTTACATCAGTGGGTACCGTTACCCAAAAAGTAGACGCATTAGGAATTTTAGAAAAAGTCTTACCGTCAAAAAAGAGTAGTAATTTACCGAATTCTCCAAGTTTGAAAAAACAAACTGGGTGTTTAACACTTTCGTTTTCAAGTATATCACCTAGATTCCAAAACTCAGTCGATGAATCTTTTTGACTGTACTTGAAAGAAATTTTTTCATCGGCAGCTCTGTCGATGGTGACTTCTTCAAGGGCTCGACCAAATACTGGTAGGAATGGTGAATTGTTTAGAAATTGTAATAGTAAATTTGTTTCAGGAGAAGAGATTGTGGATTTTTCTAGAACAACAGCAGTTCTTCCCTTATCGGGACTTGGTAATTCACTTTCAAGCTTTTCTTTTTCAGCAGATTGAAGTTTTCTTGGATAAAATCCACAGACGATTTCAAAATCAATTCCATCACTTATTACTTTTGGTTTATCGCAAATTAAGTAGACGCTTTTGAATCCTACACCAAACTTTCCAGTTGCATTGTTATTGGCATCGATATTTTTTGCGGAGCTGTTAAGAAATAACATCTTTACAAGATCCTCGTCATATTTCCTTACACTAGCTTCTTTTTTAGTAAGATCGGTTCCGCTCCAGCTATTAATTGGTCTTCCCCAGTGAACGAAAACGATTTCATTGTCGTTTTCAATTAACTCAAAGGTGTTTTTTGGTCTATTTTTTTCTGGGAGTTGAAGGAGGGCATCATCTGCATTTTGAAAAATTTCGAAAGGTATTGATTCTTGGGTGTACTGATAGTGTTTGTTAATGGTGTTTCTAACATCGCTGATCATAAATTCAGCATCGGGATTTAGTGCTCCCGAACGGTCTTCTAAAATATTTTTTAGTTGATTGTTTAAGGTTTGTTCAATCTTTCGAAAACTTTCTTCGGCTTCTTCTCTAATAGATTTATCATTATTTTTGTTAGCATATGCTTTATCTTTGAGTTGGTTGTTGTACTCCAAAGTTAATTTACCCATTTCTGAATTATTCGGAAAATTTTTGTCGCGCAAATAGCGAAAGATTCCATCAAACACCATAACTTGTGCGAAATAAATATCTACCCACGAAGTATCACTAAGTTTTTTAACTAGTTCATCTATAGCCGAGCGGTTGTTAAACCCGAAGTTATCTCTTAATATACAGTTCCAAGTATTTGTAAAAGTTTCTAGAAGTTGATCAATTTGGCCTCTGTCAGTTGGATTGATCTCAATTGGAATGAATTGTAATTCAAGTCTGACATCTTCTTCTCCGCCGACGAAGAACTTTCTTACTCTTGCAAAAAGTTGTGGTATGCTTCCTGCCGCAAAACTTTTCACAGGAATGCGAAGATCAAGAATATTGGTTGCTTCTAATCCTAGTTCACTGGCAATTGAGATAGGAGTTTTCTTGAGATGAAAAATCTTTGGGTTCTCGTACTTGTCATCCAGTATTAGAAGAGTTCTAACCTGATCAGGTGTTTGAGTCTGAAGTAGTTTTTCAGCCAATTCTTTAGCACCTGGTGTTAAGTCACCCAGAAAACTAATAAAGCCTCCTATTACTGGTTTTGGAATAAAGGCTATCCATGGTTCAAAATATTGCTTTAGAATCTCTTTTTCTTCAATGCTTTCAGCCCTTGCCAGTGGCTCTGCTTCGGGCAGATCACTGGGTAAGCATCCTTCAACCTCTGGATCAACAGTAAATTCCGTTGATATCGTTGGATCAGATTTACAAAGTGTTTGAGCATCCTTCCATTCTGTATTTGCAGAAAGAAGGGGGGTGTTTGGTAAAACCTGCTCCTTAAATGTATCCAATTTTTCCACCGATGATTTGAGGTAATTAAGATAAGTTTGGAATTCATTTTCCTTTAATTTATCTCCTGCACCGGAAATTTCGGCTAGATTTTTGAGTACACTTACAGTTTCTTCCTTACCCCTGATTCCAAAAAGATCTTTGTCTGAGTCTTCTGTACCTAGAAATGACTCGATCTCCTGGACTGATTTAGAAGAATGCCAGATGTTTGAAAGGACTTTCACAAGAGTGTAAGAGGGGGATATAGCATCTACAATCGACTTCTTACCTAGAATTCGTCTAAAGAAAGCCTTCTTCTTTTCCCTCGTATCTTCATCCTCCTGTCCATCTGTAATTTTGGAATAAACATTATAACTTATTCCAAAGAAGATATCGTTTTCATAGCAAATCGTTTTCAGGGCGGTGAGATTGTTTGAATCTTGAATGCAAAATTCTCGAATAACCTTTTGAAAGTCCTCTTTTTTTGTGCCATTGGGGATCTGCAATTCTTTTGCAGTACAGCATCCCAGATTATCCTCTGCTTGCTTGATAATTGCCCTGGCCGGTCTTTCATAATCCGGATGAAATATTTTATTCAGACTAATCGCCGATCCACTATCGGATAGTTGATTCCACGCTGTCGAATGAACACTTTGCTTTAATCCTTTATGATCTGTTAGCTTATGCGACTTGAGTATCTCGAAAATCTGTCTGGAATATTGAGTAGGGCTATCCTGGTTAAGAAGGATTCGAAGAACTTTTAATTTATCAAGAGGCTCAACATATCGTTTTAATATGCTTAGCTTGTGCTCATTTTTCGGAGTTCCAAGGAATTTAAAGCCCTGCTTGAGTTTAATAGGTAGAGGATGAGATCCTTCATTCAAATAAGTATGTTCATCGATCGAGATTAGCTTGTTATCAATAGAATTATGAATGGGCAGGAGTTTAAATAGCCCCTCAGTCTTGCTTTCTATGAAATCACTATGATCATAGATCTCTAAAATCTCTTCCTCGCTCAAATCTGAGAGATCTAATGAGGGAATAGAATTTAGATTCTGAATTAATTCGGAGAGGATATCGCCCATCTCCATATTTTTTATGTTTAGAATATCCTTTTGATCGGGTGAAAGCGTGCTCAGGAAATCTGGATTGAGAATTCTCCAACCCTCATCATTGCTTTCAAAAAGTTTGCGGGCAACTTTAGCCCAACAACTAGAACTTGGTTCGAATAATGAGATATCGTCGTTTGGAAATTGTTCGGATATTCCATGTAAGAAGAAACGATGAAGTCTATTGGCATCTACATTCGATTCTCTTACATATTGGATTGAGTCGGAAAGGAGTTTTTTTCTTTCTTCTCCTTCATGCAGTCGGATTGGGTTCGCTTGAAGAAAAGTCTCTAAGTTTGAGTAAATATCTATTTTTGGATTTCCAAAATCAGGCCAGTGGTCAGTGGGTATAACGAGACATCCTTGTACAATCGATTTTGCAAAATGTTCATTCAAGTAGTCCTTACGAAGCATTTGATGAACAGAGTGAAATTCTGTAACTTGATTGAGTGAATACAAATTTTTAACACTTTCCCCATCTTTCCATCTGCAGCATGTGAGGAGTTTGCGATTTTCAAGTAAGGCTACTCTTTCATCAGGTTTACAAAACTCAATAATTGAAAGTGCAATGTCAGCCCCCTTAATTCGCATTTTTTCATTATCTGGATCTTCCTCAATCCAAGATGAAATCGCATCTAAAGCGGCTTCAGCGACTTGATAGCAATTTTGATCTCTTCCCCCTTCATTAATATCGCGATTGAATGTGATAAGGTCTGAACTTTTTTTGCAGAAAACTTTGAGTAATTTCTCGCCTAATTCGCCATGTAGTTTTTTGAAATCCAAATACAAAATTTTGTCTTCTCCGCAAAAACGAATCAGCTTTCGGATAATTTCCCAATTTTCTGAAAATTTGGATGGCTTCGTTTTTTGAAACGAAAATGCAAGAACCTTTCTGACTAAATGTGGAGTGAGCTGCTCGTGAGGAATCCCCTCAAGAAATTCAACTATGGTTTCAAGTGTTTCTTTCTCATCAAGTTTGAAGTTTGCTTTGTCGTTTAAAACTAATCGGAAAGTTTCCTCATTCCAGGCGGAGATTTCTTTCTGATTGTCGAATATCTTCGCGGATTTGTTGAGGTAAAGAATTTTACCTTCTAGCAATTCATTTATTCCAGGAAGCGCGGAGCCTAGGTCTTTGAACTGGTGCTCTTCACTTATTCCAACTGGCAAAAGAGTTGTAGTCTGTTCATATTTGAAACTTTGGAAAACAAATACGAAATCATCTTTTTTCGAAATTCTTCGGACCAAGAAATTCTCCTGGATTGCAAACTTGATTTCAAAAAACGCTTCTTTAGCTTCGCTTAGGAATTGCGTGAATTTCCTTATATCGTGGCTAGATAAACGACCAGTATTTTCATTCAGAAACTCGGCAACCTTGGAAATGATATGCCCGGCCAATAGTTCTCTAGATAGAGCTCGATTCCATTTTGCCCCTACATCTGCGTCATCTACCTTTGCTCTAGTTCTAGAATGATCCACGAAATAGTAACCATGGATTAATAGAGTAATATCAGGGTTTTTCTTTTCTTTGTCCCCGAAGATCTTGTAATCACCCGAAAGCGGGAGGAATGAACATCGTCGAATTATTAATTGACTTAAGCTAACTTTACTATTTTGCGGGCTTATAATACAAAAAGCTCCATGAGGAAATGCTTTGAGTCTGTCTCCTAGGTTGCTCGGCCATTTTTCATGGGTATAGATTTCCTCTAGCTGAGGAGATAGTTGATCTATAGATCGTCCATTTTGAAAAGCTGTAACAAGGAATTCGTTATTCTTTGTTTCCTCGGTTATTGAAAGTTTACCTGTAAAAGGTGTGTGTTTTTTGCAATTTAGCTCAATTGTATTTTGAGCTAAAAGATTATCTTTAGAAATTTTTATTACGCTTTGTTGATTTAAATCTTGAATTTCAAAGCTTTCTAATGATTTAAGCAGAGGAAAGGATGTTTGAAGGTTATTTGGCAGATCATTTCCAAAGATATCCCCAATAAGGTTAGTTTCCTGATCTTGATAATCTTCAATGAAAAAATTAAGTGAGATTAAACTTTTGGGATTATGTAGATAATCTTTACTCCTAATTGGTATCCAAATTAAAAACCAGTTTCTTGGAGCTTTCCCTTTAAAAAAGATATTTTCAACAAATTTAGAAAGTTCAGAAATTATGAAATTGCTATCATAATCTAGCCAGTCGGGATGGTAATTATTTGTCTCGCCATCCCATGGCTTCCAAGGATTGATCAGTATATCAGGGTCAAACTTTTCAGGAAACTTTTTGTGAGAACTACTTACTAAAAAAAAGGCTTCGCAAAAATGAAAGACGCTCTTTAGTCCAAGCCCAAACCTCCCGATTTTATCCGGTTCATCAACTTTACTACTGTTAAATGATCGAATACTTTCGTCGTCTTCTTTTTTAAATATTCCATCGTTTATTATAAATATTCCGGTTGTATCTAAAAGCGGGTGCTTATTCGTATTTCTTAATGAATCAGAAAGGCCACAATAGAGTTTCTTAGCACCTGCATCATCAGCGTTTTGTAGAAGCTCCTTTGTAAATGGGAAGCCTTTTTGATAACCTTCTAATAATCTCCCTATTTCATGACGAATATGATCCGAGTTTATTTTGAATGACATACAAAAGTTACTGTTATTTTGAATTTAGGTTAAAAAAAGGATCGATTACTCCTTAAGATTCTGTAGTTGTCAAATCAATTGGATTATTGCTTTAAGTTTGTGTGTAGAAACGATAATTAATTAGCTTTCGGGTCGACAATGTCTGTTTTGTTTGTCCAATTAAATGTCTCTATTCTTATCTTATGAGTATGTTCGAATTGAAGTTTTTGGAGAGGCATTTGTATCTGTCTTTGGGGGACCAATTGTGGTTGTTCGACACCGGGGCACCGCAGAGTTTTGGAGAGGGGGAGAAGCTTTCTATTTTGGGCAAAGAGTTTCCGGTTGCTTCGAGTTTCATGGGATTGGATGCCAATAAGGTCTCCGAGCATGCGGGTGTCCAAATGCAGGGTTTACTTGGAGCTGATGTTATTAACCATTTCGATTATCGTATCGATGTTCAGAATGAATCTATAGAGATTTCAGAGGATTTAATCGAAATGGGTGAGTCTCCTCTCCCAATTAAGGAATTTATGGGTATTCCAGTTCTTACAGCTGAGATTGGCGGAGCCGAGTATTCGATGTTTTTTGATTCAGGTGCTAAGTATTCATATTTTCAGGGTGATGGACTGTCCAGTTTCCCAGCACTTGGAACGGTTGCAGATTTTTATCCCGGTGTCGGTCCGTTTGAGACGGATACCTTTTCCGTACCGATGAAAATTGGTTCTGTTGATATTTCCACGCAATGTGGAAAATTGCCTGATCTGCTAGCTATGACTTTATCAATGGCGGATACATCCGGAATAATCGGGAATGAATTATTGTTTGATCGAGTCGTTACTTATTCCCCGAAGAGAAATTTGATTTCTTTTTAAATATCTAAGTCTGGGCCGTTTTTTGTTTGGAACCAGAAATCATTTTTTTCTGCACCAGTAAATCGAACACAGGTTATTTCGATTTTTTGATTGGTGACATCGGCAAGTATGCTATAGCCAATGAATTTTGCGACTTTGGTTGAGGTCTTTTGAATCCATGGAATATCGTATTCCGTAAAAGTTTTAGTCTTATTCTTTCTTTGTCCAGGACGGTCTCTTTTGTTGAATGATTTCCATTCGAGGACGGATAGTGGGTAAATGTTAGCCATTCCATTGCTGTCCCAACAAGACATTTTGGGTTCTTCCCAAATGACTACATCTTTGCAGACATCTGGATTTTTTCTTGGATTGTTTGGCGTCTTATGTTGGGGGACTGCCACTTCAATGCCAACCTGACTTGGCTGATTGATAATGCTTTCTTTGCTTACCAGGGGAAGCAGGTGGTCGGTGACAAACCAGCTGACTAATTCTTTTTCTCTCGCCCATTGACTAACCTTTGGAATCGATGAGAAACTTAAAAGGGCAGATTTGATTAAATCGTCAAGCTGACTCTGCCAGTCACTATCTTTTATTTTATTCATAAATACGAAAGATGGGCTAAAACGATAATTTATTCAATCTAATCGAATAGAGGAGTTTATTTGGTTGAATGAATACCATGCGGTCTGCAAGATTTTATTAATCCCAAAAGAGAGAATTGTTGTTGTGGGGAATCTCTCAATAAACTTCGATTTTTAATACAATAATTATGGATTTAATTTTTAGTGATAAACGAATTTGATAAACTTTTAGAATTACTAGAGCAGTTTCGAGATGAAAGGGATTGGGCTCAGTTTCATGATTCAAAAAACCTTGCACTTGCTTTGTCTATCGAAGTTGCTGAGCTCAACGAATTATTTCTTTGGAAAAAAGATCTACAGTCCGAAACTGTAGATCGTGAAAAATTGAAAGAAGAATTAGCCGATGTTTTTGCATATGCGATCATGCTTGCTGGAAAACACGATTTGAATATTGGAGAAATTATTCGGGATAAGATTGAAAAGAATCGAAAAAAGTATCCGACTGATAAGGCCAAAGGCTCGGCCAAAAAATACGACGAATTATGATTGTTTATAAAAAGAAGAAATCCGAATTTTTAGTAGATATCGATACTGGAGAAATTGGAGATATTGTATCGAAAGCAGTTACCTCTGTTCTAGGTATGCGAGTGGGTCCAAGTGAAAAGAAATCCTGGGAGAATTCACTTGAGTACATGGGGCAAGTTCTTGCACCCGATGAAGTTTCGCCTGAATCGCTTGTGGCTATTGAATATCGAATTCCTCGTACCTCCAATCGAATTGATTTTTTAGTCTCGGGTAAAGGGGCGGATGGATCTACCAATATTGTAATTGTTGAGTTGAAACAATGGTCGAGTGCAGAAAAAACTGCCGAAGATGGTATTGTTCGCACTGCTTTGGGCGGACGAATCCGCTCCACTACTCATCCGAGTTATCAGGCTTGGAGTTATGCATCATTACTATCCGGGTTTAATGAGGCGGTACATTCCGGGGAAATAGATGTCTACCCCTGTGCATATCTTCACAATTACAAAAGAGATGGAATTATTGATGATGGTTTTTATAAAGATCACATCACAAATGCCCCTCTTTATTGTAAAGCAGACCGTAAAGAACTGAGAAGTTTTATCGGGGAAAAAGTTCAATCTGGAGATCAAGATGACATCATATCGAAGTTAGATTCCTCCGCTATTATGCCATCTAAAGTACTTGCTGAACATGTAGGCAAGATGCTTAGAGGTAACAAGGAGTTCGTTATGATTGACACACAAAAAATCGTCTATGAACGAGCGATGTCTTTTGTAAATTCATCTACAGATGGAAAGAAAAAAGTACTTTTAGTCCAAGGCGGTCCGGGTACAGGTAAATCGGTCATTGCGGTAAACTTGCTAGCTAAACTTACCAACACTGGAAAAATGGCTCAATATGTAACCAAAAATGCTGCACCAAGAGAAGTTTATCACAGCCTGCTTTCTGGTACCTTCAAGAAGAATGAAATATCGAATCTATTCAAAAGTTCTGGATCTTATGTAGAATCTGAATTCGACGCATATGATGCATTAATCGTCGATGAGGCTCACCGACTTAATGCGAAGTCCGGTCTTTATTCCAACATGGGAGAAAACCAGATCAAAGAACTGATACACAGCAGTAAAGTTGCAATCTTCTTTATTGATGATGCACAACGCATTCATTTTAAGGATATCGGAAGCTCAGACGAAATTAGAAAGTGGGCCAAGGAGTTCGAAGCTGATATTGAGGAACTCGAGTTAACTTCACAGTTCAGGTGTTCTGGCTCCGATGGTTATTTAGCATGGATCGATCATGTCTTGGGAATTCGCGAAACTGCCAATTACGATCTTTCCGAAATTAACTACGACTTTCAGGTATTCGACTCACCTGCTACTATGCGTGATGAAATTTTCGAGAGGAACAAGGACAACAATAAGTCTCGCCTGGTTGCCGGTTATTGCTGGGACTGGGTAAGTAAGAAAGATTCCAAAGCTAATGATATTACTCTTCCACCGTTCGACTTTTCGATGCAATGGAACCTTGCAGAAGATAAAGGAACTTGGATGATCAAAGAAAATTCGGTCGAACAAATTGGATGCATCCATACATGCCAAGGTTTGGAGCTTGATTATGTAGGCGTCGTTATTGGACCCGATCTTCAAATGAAGAACGGGCAACTGGTAACCGACCCATCATCTCGCTCAAAAAACGATAGATCTATTTTTGGTTGGAAAAAGCAGATGAAGACTGATCCTGAAGGAACTTTGAAAAAGTTGGATGAAATTATCCGCAACACCTATCGCACCTTAATGACTCGTGGTATGAAGGGGTGTTATGTGCATGCCGTGGATAAAGAATTGAATGAATATTTGAGATCTAAATTATAAAAAACTGAACAGTGGTAGAGATTACTATTTTATAAGAATTAAATATGGTTAGTCCGTAAATGAGAAATAAAAGAAAATCCATAAAGGAATCTATAGGTAGGTCATTGAAACCTCATACGATTTTTAAAAGAGCTAAAAACTGGAATGACTTTGAGCAATCCTTAGAATCCTTACAGTCCAAAGATAAAGGAGATTGTTTTGAACTTTTATCGATATATTTGCTACAGTTTGATCCAAAATATGAGTCAAAAATTGAAGAAGTTTGGCCTGTTCGGAATGTCCCCAAAAAAATCAGAAGACATTTACAACTTCCGGCTACAGATGAGGGGATTGATCTCGTTTGTAGAACAGTAGAAGGAGATTTTTGGGCTGTGCAGTGTAAGTATAAGTCGAACACAGATACTTCCATCACCCGCAAGGAATTAAGCACATTTACAGATTTGGCGTTTGGAATATGTAAAAATTTTTCCTTCGGGTTGGTTTGTACAACTGCAGAACGCTACAGTCCTAAACTGAAACTGCACAAAGAAAAAATAGGTTTTTGCTCAGGGGATATTTGGCGAAATTTAGGTAAGCCTTTTTTTGACAGGATTCATCTGGATCTATCTGGAAAGTTTAAACCACTGGAACCATTCAAACCTAAAGAACATCAAAAAAAAGCTATAGGGGAAGCTCTAGTTCATTTTAAGGGAAATAATAGGGGGAAGTTAATTATGCCATGCGGTACAGGGAAGAGCCTTATCGCTTACTGGACCTCGGAGATGCTAAAAGTTAAGCGAATTGTTATAGCTGTGCCTAGCCTTTCACTACTTGAACAAACTCTCAAAGTTTGGGCTCGTGAATCACTAGCTAATAAAAAGACATTTCGTTGGATTTGTGTTTGTAGTGATGATTCCGTCGATAAGGGTCTGAGAGATGGGGCTTCTTACATGACCCAAGACTTAGGAGTCGAGGTTAGCACAAATATTGAAAAAATCGCTAAGTGGTTAAGGAAACGCACAACTGAAGTTAGTGTTGTTTTTGTTACCTATCAAAGCGGTAGAACTCTGAGTGCTGCTTATAAAAAATCAGGAAGATCTTTTGATTTCGGTATATTTGATGAAGCTCATAAGACATGTGGTTTGAATTTTTCTTTATTTTCTCATCTGTTAGATGAAAAAAATATAAGGATTCAGAAGAGGATTTTTATGACTGCGACTGAGAGGTTTTTCCAAGGTGCAAGAGATTCAGTCGTTAGCATGGATGATAATCATATATTCGGTGAAACATTTGAGCTTTGTACTTTCAAAAAAGCACTGGAAATAAAGCCACCTATCCTTTGTGACTATAAAATCTTAACTATTTCTGTTTCTGAAAAGGAAATAAAAGATTTGATCGATCGAAACTTAATGGTTCGACCATCTACAGGTAAATTTGACGGAATCTTAGAGGCTCGAATGATGGCCGCTGTGATTGCCCTTAGGCATGCAATGAAGACTTACCCTATCAAACATGCTATATCTTTTCATTCGACTGTGGCTAGAGCAAAAGCTTTCAAAGAAACTAATGATTCGATTTCAAAGAAATTACGAAGATATAAAAAACTAGAAAGCTTTCATATTTCAGGTGCAATGTCATCAGGACAACGAAATGTTTTACTCGATGATTTTAAAAATTCAGAGAGAAGCTTGGTGACAAATGCCAGATGCCTGACTGAAGGTGTCGATATTCCGTGTATCGACTCGGTATTGTTTGCTGACCCAAGATCTAGTCGGGTTGACATCGTGCAGGCGATTGGGCGGATGTTACGTCTATTTCCGGGAAAAAAATCTGGTTATGTAATTATACCTTTGATTGTCGATTCTCCTAAGTTGAGTGTTCGTATTGAACAAAGCGATCCATTCAAAGATCTTTGTATGACCTTACGGGCATTAGCCGCAAATGATGAAAGAATCATAGCTTATTTTAAACAAATTTCGGAAGGGCAAACTACTAGTAGAGGAATTGCTTCTATTTTTAATTTGGAATTTTCCTCTGGTAAAAAAGTCAATCTTGCATCTTTTAATAAAGCGTTAACAACTAAGGTATGGTCTAAAGTTGCAAAGCTTTCATGGCGACCGTTTGAAGAAGCAAGAGAATTTGTCAGAACACTAGGGCTAAATGGTCAAAAAGGATGGAATGATTATAAATCTGGAAAGTTAACCGAACTGGAATCTAAGCCTCCCGATATCCCAAGTTGTCCAAACGAAGTTTATGAAAATAGTGGGTGGGCTGGGTTTGGTGATTGGACTGGAACTAGAAATCGTAGAAAAAGTGGATTCTTGAAATTCGAAGAAGCAAGAGAATTTGCCAGAAAACTAAAACTCGGTTCTACAAAAGAGTGGATTGAATATTGTTCAGGAAAAATAACTGACCTTCCTACAAAACCCATAAATATTCCCAGTAACCCAAACCAGGCAGATTCAAAATATTGGGTAAGTTGGCCTGATTGGCTAGGACATAAGCGTATCGCGACAAACAAATTTAAGTACGACAGTTATATTGATGCACGAAAATTTGTCCGAAAACTAAAACTCAAAAGTCGCAATGAATATCTTGTGTGGTCCAAGAAAAGCCGTCCTGACAACATTCCTAGTAATCCAAATCGAACCTATGGTGATGAATTTGAAGAAAAGGGAGGTTGGTCAGCATTTCTAGGCACAGAATATATTTCTACCAAAAAAAGAAAATATAGGGATTTTATACCGGCTCGAAAATTTGCCAGATCACTAAAGCTTAAGAGCGGTACCGCATGGGGTAAGTACTGTAAAGGTGAAATACTTGGTAAGAAACCTAAGCCAGATGATATTCCTATGTCCGCTCATATCGTCTATAAAGGCAAGGGCTGGAAATCAATGCCTGATTGGCTAGGTCTAAAGAAATGATTTTTTCTGAATTTTATGTATAGAGTCCGAAAAAGAGCTATGCCTTGAAGATATCGATTGATGTTTCCATGCAGGGGCGTAGATCCAGGTCGTTGGCTCCGATATTTAGCCAGTCTTCGGGTCTTTGGAAATAGTCTAGTCCGCGACCAATCTTGATGGTCCATCCATTATCTAGCTTCATCTCCCGGTCGTGTATCTTGCCGTCAAAGGAAAGTTTTAATTCGATATCATAGTCCTTCAGGCTGTCGGCAATGGTAAAGAGCTTTGCCTTAGTTTCATCTTCTTGGTCAGGGAAGTCAGAACCAGTCTTAAGTTTAATCGTACGAATGGTCTCTGATTTTACCACAACATCGCAAAAGCGCAGGAAGTTCGTAATTTGATGGGGTGCTCGTATGTATGGATCTTCAATCGTTATGGACTTAGCACCCTGCATGTATTTGAGAAATAATTTTTCGTACCCATACCCTTTGGAATCATACCTAATCTTAATATGATCCTCAGCCAATTCCGGTTTTTTTTGTAGGGTTTCAGCAGGTGGTAAAACTTGCGCCGTTGATTCGCTGTCTGTGGCAGATGCATCTTCAATATCTTTTGTTGGTAGCGGTGGGCTACTTTCCTTTTCGGTAGATGGTTGAGCGGATGAGTCAGCAGTCGCAGATTTTCCAATCTTTCCTTTTGATTCGGGGCAATGAACGATTACTTCTTCTCCTTCTTTGGTGAAGTAGGAAAATTCAAATTTTTCGAATTCTTCATCGGGTTTTTGTTTGTAGAGTTGTTCCTTTACACGACGTCTTCCTTCGAGGGCGTATTCGACATATTCGGTTAGCTCTTGTTGAGATGGCTCGCCATCAGGGTGAAGCAATTTAAGAAATGCAGATACCGTTTTGATTGCCGCCTTTTCATCTCTACCTACTAAGTGAGATCCAAACTTGCAGTTTTCCTGTACATAGGTCGATTTATTGACGCCTTTCCACATGTGGTGCATGGCTTCTGCTAAGTACTCGGTGATAAATCCATAATTCTTAGTCAGTGAGCTTGTGCTTGGCTGTGGAACCTCCCACCCGGGTAAGTACATATAAAGCCGGTGCAGAATAGCCAAGTCGATGGCTTTGGCCAAAGGTTTGAATAAACTATCATCCGGAGATTCCACTAATTTGGCGATCGACTCATCCAAGTTTCCGACAAAAGCCATACTGGCATTGGCAATGACTTCAGTGCCACGGTTGAACCGACCGTTGGACATGTAGTCCTTCATCAATTGGATCGCATCTTGATCCTTGATTTTCATGGTGCCGATTTCGTCAAAACCCACTACATCCCAAAACCCAAGTACTCCGACTTTCCGTCGGGCATTATTGTAGAAGAGGGTAGAGGCGGTAGGCTGGGATCCACTCAACAGGGTACAGTAGGGGGAGAATTCACTGTAAGTGTAGGACTTTCCGTTTCCTCGTGGACCGAGCTCAATCAAGTTGTAGTTTTGTTCAACAAAAGGAATGAGCCGAGCGATGTGATGGAATTTCAATCGCTTATCCATCAAGGAAGGCTCCAGACCAATGGTACGTAAGACTACATCAATCCATTCATCTCGGGTAAATGCTTTCCGACCCTCACAGAATGCATCGAAATCAAATCGTGAAAGTTGGACGGGTCTGACATCCTCAACGAAAAAGGCATAGTCATCATCTTCCACATCATTGTGCCCAACAGTTACCTCTGCCCAAATACCTCCTTCAAGCAATCGATCGTTGTCCTTATAAAAACGCTCATTGATCGCAATCCTTCGGGAATCAAAATTTTCCATCGCCGCCCAGTGCCGCCGGTCTTTTTCGATGTAATTTACATGTAACTTGTCGATAAAGACATGGTTTCCCTTTTGCTGTACGGTGGATTGGGCTCGGTTTGCTTCGTTTGGCCGCACATAGTTTTGCTGAATAGTTTCAAAGACCGCCTGCTTACCGGATTCAATCTCTTGAGGATCATCCGATGCACAGAACCGTGCCAGCAAGTATTCCAAAACAAAAGAAGGTACATTCGATCCCTTCTTTACATCGTGCAGCAAATCCTTGCGTACGACCTTGCCATAATAAGTATCGAGAAGTTTTTGATCAAGAGGGTCCATAATTATGTGAGTATATCGGCTTTAAGTTCTAAAGTGTGGTATTCAAATTGAGTTTCGGGATCATAGGCCACCACCTCAAATTTTCCATCCAGGTCGTTATCCAAGCTTAGGGTTAAACTAATGGTTTCATTCTTATCGATCTTTACTTGCATGGTCGATGCATCCACGGAGTCCCCCATTTTTACTTCTCCCACTACTTTTCCCTTTTGCTTGGCTTGTACCCCCAAGCTTATGCTTTCCGGTGCATTAAACATGTCTTTGGCTAAGTAAGTTAGGCTGATGTTGGGACGGCGAACAACGACGACATTGGTTTTTCCATTTCGATAGCTCAAAGTAATAGATGTGGCATCCGAGTCTTGCTGGTTTGCCGAACTATCCGACAACTTGGCTACCAACACGGGCAAGATGCACTCCTGTGGGGAAAGCCCTGCATGGAAGTAACTTTTTCCAGCGATAAAAGTTCCTAAAGACTTGGCCACGCAATAAGTCTCTACATCCGTAGGTAAGTCTACTGCAGAAGGACTCAATGTAATCGTTCCCGGAGAAGACGGCCCTGAGCCAAGTAAACATCTGTCTTTCACCATTACCCAGTTGTCCCCACCCGTCGGTTTATCCACCTTATTGCCTGAGTTGGTGGTGCGAGAAAGATGGAATCCATGGTCCGTAGCGATCACTGCAGTCTTAAATCCACGCTCACTTAATATCCTCAGAGCACGTTTTAAACGGCTCAATGCTTGAGGGATTTCTCTTAGGGCAAAGGAAGAACTGACTTCTCCAGCCTGGTCAATCTCTGTAGTCCTCACGACCAATAGATTTATGCGATCATCTATTTTCAAACGATCTCCCTTATCCAAAAGATCATCCAGCTTTTCCATCTGTACGCGATCTCCCAGCTTTTCTTTGAACTGTTCAAACCTCTGAGCGGGCGTGCTTACCTCCTTGCCGTTAATGGTGGGTACGAGGTTACCTCCTTGGTTTTTAAGAAAAAATCCATCTTTTGCCCCGGGGAGTAGGGCGGCCATTCCCACCGGAGTAATGGTGGGCAATTGAGCTGCGGTCGCTTCGAGTTCGCAAGAATAAGAATCATCCAAAGAGTTCTTTAGACCGAGGGCCAATTCGTACCTTATCGAATCGACCAAAAAATACGCTACGCGGTCCCTAGCTTCCAATGCCGGTTCGACATGCTTGGTATAGACATCTCGATTGGAATCCAAGTTGGAAGGTGGCCAGTTTTGTTTGGACACTGCATTAGTGAAAGCAGCTACCCGAGTACCCGCCAGTTCATTGTATCGATCATCCACTCGTTCGGAGAGCTTTCGAAGCTCTTCGGAAGGATCTTCATCCAACTGTTCCCAGGATTGGTGGAATTCACGATGTAAAGAATCGATCAATCTACCCGTCTTCAGGTAGACCTCCACCAATTCTTCCAACTTCTCTGGAAAACTTGCATGTTCGCGTTTAAAATCCTCGATTTTCTTCAACAGTTCGAGCAGTCGTCCGGCTAAATCCCAGTCGGCCGCTTTCCCACCGCCTGCCACCCAGATTGATTCTCGATGAATTTCATAAATTTCCTGAGCCTTGGTAATGTCATCTTCGAGGCCCGCCTCTGCAAAACGCTTCAAATTCGCCCGTTCTTCAAATGCAAAAGTATCTCGAACTCCCAAGTCTTCGATATCCTGTGTGACGATATTTAGCTTTAACCCATCCGCCACCTCGGAGGCATGATCTATGTACGATTCCTTAGCTGATTTAGAATCACGCAATCGCTCGCACAAACTATATACAAAATCCTTGGCAAAAGGCTCAGCTTTGGGCACGCCTGCCAATCTCTCGGGTAACTCGCCAGGTAAATCAAATGCAAACTCGCTAAAGAGGATAAATCGCCAAAACTCTCCAGCCATGCTTTTCCATTTTCTCCCCTCAGTAATCACCTTGTGCCCAAATACTCGTAGGATGAACTGCTTGGCTTCTTCCACCCAATCATCTGATTCATCCCACTTCTTAATTTTTTCTTCATCTGCAATCAGGAATTGAAAAAGAATATCCTCCGTGGATGAGCCTCCCGTTAATACCTTTAGTCTTGGCCAGCCACCACTCTCTCCCTCATCCAATGCATCCAGATGAGCAAAGCTCGGCTCCCCCTCAGCAAACAACCGGTCTACCTCTGCGGCATGTTCTGGTTTTGCTTTCCGGCATAGAGATTGAAAAGAATCGCCATCTCCCTTGGGGAAAGCTTCTCCTGCCACTGCCATCGCTGAGAATGGCTCCAATTGTTTATCTCTATCATCAATGGGTAATTTTCGATCAAGGTAAACAACCAGTCCCTTTGGTCCGTCCTTTCCTTTACCGATCTTGATCAATATATCCTGCGCCTCCTGCCTTGGCTCGATCGTACTCTTGTCCGCATAGACCACCCTCGTATCCTTGGACTCCATCTCCTGGACAATTTCTCGATACCTGTGATCCGGGTCATGCACGACCAATACCTTGGATTGCTTTACCCTGGGCTCAAAAACCTTTTCTTTGATGTATTCGGAAAGTTTCATAGATGATTGCTTTATCCGTTGAATAAATCCTCCAGGTCATGAGCAATGGCTAGCGACTTATCGGTAGCACATTTTTCCCGTACTCTTTCTGGCCAATAACTCAATGCGATGTGAGCCCAATCAAACTCTCCCTTTTCTAACTTACCCCAGGTTTCCTTTAGCTTTTTTTGCCAAGGCTTCAGCAAAAAGAGGGTATGTAGAGCAGCCCCAGTTATCAATGCACCATCATTTAAATTTGGTTTCCATGAACGGGCGTGCTTTTGCAACTCCTCTTCAAAATCCTTAAGCTCATGTTCGAGGTCATTCAATTCTTCGAATCTCTTTGGATCTCTATTTTCATCCGCCCGCAAACTCGCCAAATCCCTTTGCACAGCTTCCAACTTGGGCTGTACAAAGTCCCCAAGTGCAGAGTAGAGCAATTGATCATCCAGCCGGTGGTAATATATCCAAAGTGTATAACTTCCAGACTTTGTGGAAAGTGGCCAGTACAGTGGTGCCTGCCTCCGGCTCTTGCTCCATCTTTTTAAATGATTGGCAAAATATTTAGTGGGCGCATTTAAGTAGTCTCGCAGAGACCTCGCCTTCAATGTCCTGCATGCCTCCTCTTCTATCGCATCCGCATGTTCTCCCCAAATGATGGCCAGAGCATCCCGTACACGGGCTAAAATATCCTCCGTATGGCCAGCATCATCCACCATGATGCCAGGCCAGGTAATACGCATTGGATAATTATCCGGTACATCTTTTTGCTCGGCTGGTAGACCTTCGGAATTTTGTAACATTCCTGGCGAGCAAACGGGTAGGGGATCAAATGGATCTGGCTCGGGAGGCTCAGGCTTTTCACCAGTTGCACACCGAATATCCCATCTTCCGAAGGCACAGCCCACTGCATAATCAATTAACTCCGCCACCAGCTCTGGGCTATCCGTTGGTAGAGTATCTTCCTCATCGCTCCCTTCTTCACCGCCTGATTTATCTCCCAACATTGCCTCAATTGCCAGACGGTCTTCCTCTCCGATCTCATATAGCTCATAGGCCAAATCATCGATTTCTCGTTGGATCTCCGCTAGCTTGCTATCTGCATCGGAAAGTTTTCCATTCCATACATCTGCCGCTTGCTGGAGTGTGATCACTGGTTCTTCGCTTGGTGAAATTGTGGATGTTTCGTTCATGATGAATGAGTGGGTAAAGGTTTTGTTCGTCTCGGAGTTAGGGCCGGTGCATAAAAGGCATGACTGGTCTGGTTGGCCGTGTCGGTACTACGCTTTGTGGACCATGCGGAATGTGCGAATGTCGATAGATTTGCCGAAGATTTTTCATCAAGAGGAGGAATTACAGTGCGTTGAATGACACCGACTTCATAGGACCGGGCAGCAGCATCGCCGGCAGCTAATTGCAGTGCAACGAGTGCTTGGAAGGCTTGTGCCTGAATCAATGAAAGAAATGCCCATGCATCCGAATTTCCCATGTCAAAAAAAGCAGCTGGTCCTTTGTCCGCAAAGACACAGTTTTGCGGCATTATGCGCATAGACATTCCGCTTGTTGTCCTTCTTGGCCAAGTAAGTCCGGGCCGGAAATAAAAATCTGCATTTCTGATCACGCTTCCAGTGAAGGTATCCAACTCGGTGCCATCTTTCCCCCAGTTCACGCTTAGGTACACATCAGCATAGAAGGGTGAGTAGCTACCACCTTTAGCGAAGGGAAACCAAGATTTAATTTGGTAATTACTAGGAGTTTCCCAGGTTGTACGAACAAAACGGAAGTCGTCCCCGCTGGCCAAACCCTGCTTGGCTGTTCTCTCATCTCCTTCGAATTGTGGCAGTTCAGAAAATAGGTTACGAATCCGCTCACTCACCCAGTACGCAAACGGAGCGTTAGGGACTTTGCGGAAGGAGGTTGGGTTGACGGAGTAGACATCGGGCGGATTTTCGCCTTCGCACACCTTGGCCACGGCCTGGGCCAGGGGCTCGGCGGGGTCATCGGAATCAAGTAAGCGAAAACAGATCATGACAGGAATCAGGCAGTGGTCGCTTTCTTGTTTCGAGAGCCAAACTGCCCGGGCGACAACGCCGGTGCATAAAAGGCATGACTGGTCTGGTTGGCGGTGTCGGTACTGCGCTTTGTAGACCAGGCAGATTTGGCCAACGGCTTTACCGTCATTTCAATCTTGTCAGTAAGTTTGAAGGGTACTTTACCTACCATACCTGCCATGAATTGCGGATTAGTACCTCCTTCATCCTGTGAGGTGGTCCCGAGAGAAAGTGAGATAAAAGTTTGTGATATAGCGGAGAAAAGCACCGCTGCAGTGACAAGTTCCTTTCCAGGATTATAAGCAACTTGGCCACCGTCACTGAATATTGCTCCAGGTGGCATTAATTTGGGGCAAAATCGCCTTGTTCGTCTAGGCCAAGTTATTCCTGGACGAAAATAGAAATCTGGATTTTTTATTATCCGGGACCAATGTGAGTTGTTGTAAAGAGTACCAGCCCAGGACTTTAGCTCTTTGCCATCTTGGCCCCAATTTAATTGTAGAATTATATCAGCGTAAAATGGAGAAAAGCTTCCTCCTTTTACAAAAAGAGACCATCTTTTATTAGAGTGATCTTTCGATGTTTCCCAAATAGCTCTAACGAATCTAAAGTCATCAGCAGTTGCTAAACCTTGTTTTGTTGTTCTATTTCCACATTCGAAAGGAGCAATTTCTGCGAATATGCTGCGAATATGTTCACTCACCCAATAGGCGAAAGGAGCATTTGGCACTTGTCGAAATGAAGCAGGTTCAACTTGGTAAGTCGCCTTGTTGGATCGGCCTTCGGCAAGATCTCGGACTGCTTCGAGCAACGGGCCGGCAGGTTCGTCAGCATAAAGCAAACGGATGGCAGTAAGCTGGCTCATGCTTGAGCAATTCCTTCCATAGGTTTTTCCAGGACATAGGCAGCGGCCTCCACCATGGCGGCATCCATTACCCCGTGACCAAGGTCAACCAATAGGCGAATTTGTAACTTCTTAAGAATTATATGCTCTCGCCACTTTGTGTAGGAAGAAAGGAAGAAGCAGGTGCGCGAGGTGATGGCCCCGAGCTGGCCACCGGGTACAAGAATTTCTCCCCCGCGGTCGACAAAGGCGGCCAAGATATCGTTGTAGCTATTGGGGTAGACTTTTTTGGACTCTGCTTTGTAGAGCTTGGACCATTCCCCAAAGGGTGGATTCATGACGATGACATCATATCGTTTGCGGCAAAGATTGATAAAGGAAAATCCTTGGGCGGCATCCTCTGCAAAGAGTTTTCGCCGGTATTCGCCAGAGGAGTCGCTATCGGAACCTTCGGCATATTTCTCTAAGGCTTTGTAGATGCGTTCTTCGGCTTCGTTAAAAAATCGAGTACTAGAAACTCCTGATAAGTCGAATTCACCTTGAGTTGGAATTCCAAGGTCTTCATCAGAAAACATGTCAGATCGTTGGGATTTCCATGCCTGGCGTGCACGATCAACCAGGCCGGATATAATCTCGTCGATCTTGAGTAGGGCACCAGCTTCACCGGCAAGTTGCATCTTTTCAAATATGCGTTCTACCATTTGGGCAAGGGCAGGGTGGAGCTTTGTTGCAAAGGCTTGCAATTGCTCAGGGTCCCCAGGCATGGGCTCGGCACATACGACATTTGATTTAACGATTTCAGGACGTTCAAGGGCTTTTAGGCCTTGTTCGAGCCAGGCTCGTTGAGCTCGTAGCCAGAGGGCAAGTCCTGCGATCTGGGTAGCACGGTGGTCGATATCTACACCATGGATATTATTTTCGATGATGAGTTTGGGGACATCTCGAAGGAGAGTAGATTTTTCGGGATAATCAGCCCGTAGGCTCTCGATTCCGAGATCCCAGGCTTCTTCGTATATGGTCTGAAAAACATCGAAGGCATAGAGGCCGAAGTGCATAGAGCCACAGGCAGGATCGAGCATGAGGATTTCTCGCGGATCTTTTACTGGGCGGAATGGTACATGTACGGGCAGGCGAAGGATTTCTTCTTTGGATAAGCCTTCCTCGGATGGTGCTGGCGGGGCAGCCTCTCCTTCCCCGAGAAAATTTTCATTGGGCTTGCGTACGAGGTAGCGGCATTTTTCCGATAAGGTAGTATTACCCTGTGTCATTTCGTACCAGGTACGGCCCAGGGTATTATCGGTTAAGAACTCGACAACATACCGAGGAGTAAAAAACTGATTTCTAATTGCCAGTTCGCGACTGTTGCGCGGAGCAGCAGATTCCTTTTTGATTTTTGAAATTTCTTCCCGTGTATTCCAGTATTGGTAGATCCAACCAATGGTTTCATCGGCCGCCCATACTTCACGAAGATCCGAACGATTTAAATGAGCTACAAGCTTATTGAGGGCAACTTCGCCAGGAAAGAGCATCCCTTGTGGGGAGTATCGGTCGAAGAGGGCACCTAGCTCGATGCTTAGCTCGTCAAAAAGAGAGTAAAGGAAGCAGCGATAACGTTCGTAACGTTCACCCAGGACGGAGCCCGTTATTTGATCGTACACGGCAAAACCCTTGGATTGATCCCCCTGGGCAAGAGATTCACGAATAAGTTCGCGAGATTCAGCCATGCGAATAGCTATGAAGCGATTAAGCAGAGTAAAGGCTTGTTCACGGAGTACTCGGCGAATAGCTACCTCGGACTTGCCGCCTGATGCATCAGTGGAGCGTAGGTGCTCAATACGCTGGCGTAAGATGGTGGCAATAGTGAGTTCGGTATCAGTCAAGCTGGTAAGAGTATCGATCTCTGCGATTTGCCCATCTGCTCGTATACCAAACCGGCCCTCGAGCTGTTCGCCGAATTCTTCCTCAAGGAGTTTCCGGCAATCGTTTACGAGCTGTACAAGTTTGTTGCGTGTGTTGCTGTCGAAGGCCATGGGTTCGGTCAGTAAGGGGTTATTTACCAATTAACATTTACGGGAAGGTTCTCTTTGAGAGTTTCCAGTTTTTTCACGAGCTCATCGATCTGTTCTTTGGTTTCAATCCGGCGAGGAGCTTGAATGTTTTGAGTAGCTTTGTCTTCTTTAACTTCTAGTTCACGCTTGTTGGCCAACTCCTGGGTCTTGTTGTTGATCTCAAATAATTTACTAGTTAGCTCATGGTCGTTTCTTACTATATTCTTCAATCCTTCCAGGCCAGTTCCAGAACTTATCTGAATGGATTGTACGGATTTGGTAACTTGGTCGTGTTCTTCTTCGGAGAGTTTTCCCCAAGATGGCCCTTTTTGGATGGTTTCGGAAAGGAAAGTAACTCGAGTACTTTCTTGTTTTTCCAAAAGATCTTTATTGGCAGAGTCGATATGAGTTTTTAATTCGTCTGCTGTCTTAACTAATTTTTCTCGTTCTTCGGTGAAATCCTCCTGCTGGAGGATACTATCTGCATTTTTTACCAGTTCATTTAATTCAAGTTGAACTTGAACAAGGGGGCCAGTTGAAGGAAGGGATTCAGCCAAGGACTGGGTTTCTCGAATCTCT
>JAOFOL010000110.1 GCA_028042835.1 Opitutales bacterium
CACACTCTTTTTCTTTAAATATCTTTTCCCATCAAACTTTCCGCCATTCTCAATCATCAAAAGGAAACGCATGTAATCGGAGGCCGTCGAACAAAGCCCACCCCCACCTGATTTAAAGGCCGGGTTTTCTAAATACCGGCTCTTTTTCGGATCATCCTTAAGCGTGAGCTTACCGTTCTTATAATTGTAATTCGCCGCAAACCGACCCGCTTTATTTGCCGGCACATAGAACCCGGTATCCTCCATGTGAAGAGGTTTAAGGATCCTCTCCTTTAAAAATCGATCCAATGGAATGCCCGAGGCCACTTCCACTATCCCACCCAGTACATCGGTTGAACATCCGTATACCCAGTCCGAACCCGGTTGAAAAAGCAAAGGCACCTTGTCCATACCATTCACCATAGGCACGAGCTCTTTATCACGGTTGAGAACACCGGCATCTTTAAGGGCCTGACTGATTTTCTTGTTCGACGACCAGGCATAAGTCAGTCCGGAAGTATGCCTCAGTAAATCGGCAACCGTTGCTTCGCTCTTCGCTTCAACCAGTTCATCTTTATCTAACACTTTCATTGCTTTGAGAGATGGGAAATATTTCGAAAGTGGATCATCCAGATCCAGTTTCTCCTCCTCCCAGAGCATTAATGCCGCCATCGAGGTAATTGCCTTGGTCATCGAATAAATCCGAAAGATTGTATCCTTTTCGACCGGTAATTCCTCCTCCCGGTTTCGCAGACCATAAGTCTCGAAATGGGCCACCTTTCCCTTCCGTGCGATCACCACTGTTCCCCCGGTCAATCTGTTATCCTCCATCAAGGCCTTCATCTTCTCATCCACCGCTTCCAGTTTCTTCGGATCCAGCCCCACCGCTTCCGGCTTGGCCATCGGCAGCAAACCCTTGGTCTGCCCGTACAGGGCTGAGCCAAGGATGGATACAAGAAAGAGCAGGAATAGATATGTAATCTTCATGCTCTCTCCCCTACTCTTACCCTCAAAAGTTGGCAACTGCTTACTTCTGTCTGGAATCATCTCGTCCCGGGCGGAGATTGAGAATGATCCCGAAACATGGTTTCAATTCCTCGACCAGGCCCCAGCCAAACCGTCGACTGATCAGTAATACACTACGCCCAAGATTTTTCGGAAATCCATCATTGTTGTACCGAAAGCCCTCCCATCGGCTAAGATAGCTACGGTCAAACCAGTCCCTTAGACAAAATGATTTGAATAGATAGTAGGGAGCGACGCTTGCAAAGCTCAGAGTATTAAAAAGAAGATTTATAAATTACTTCCTTTTTAGATCGCGATAGAAATTTTCATGTGAGCCGAATGTAAGCAGGTAAATAGCTTCTTCCTTCACTTCATAGGAAAGCAGGATTTGTTGCTTGTTTAGTTTAAATTTGTAAACCCTTACACCGAGCAAATCCCCCTTCTTCGCATCACCGCACTCAGGTTCAGAAATGATGGTACGGACCGCACCATCCATCTCTTCCTTTTCCTTACTATTAAGTTTTTTGAGCTTCCTGGAAAAAGTCGGAGATACAACAACCCGGAACTTATCCGAAGACATACTCTTCGCCCTGTGAGCTTTCGATTTCCGAACGGGCGACCATCGTTTCCTTAATAAAAGCAAATGGCAGGTCAGGATTATCCTCGGCGGCTTTACCTATCTTAGCCCAGTACTCCAGCTGTGCAGTCATGGAACGCTGCTCCACTTTTGAACGATGCTTTGCATCCTTTGCCAACTCATCCGAGATTCGAACTACTGTACTCATCAAAACCAACCTGTAGCACTTTGCTACATATGTCAAATCCTCAGTTTTGCCGACCTTGATCCCGTACGGGACGCAATTCTAAGATGATCCCGAAGCGTGGTTTCAATTCCTCTGCTAGGTCCCAGCCAAACCTTCTACTGATCAGTAATACACTACGCCCCGGATTTTTGGGAAATCCATCATTGTTGTACTGAAAGCCCTCCCATCGGCTAAGATAACTCCGGTCAAACCATTCC